>JAOACM010000676.1 GCA_026417845.1 Planctomycetota bacterium
CACTCAAAGAGGACGCCTTGGACGGTCGCAAAGAGAGCGCGCACAGGCCTGCCTCAGGCGATCTCTGAAAGTCGCCTAGGGTAGAAAGCTGGAAAAACGCTACCCGGGGGAGGCGGGTTCTCTCTGAAGAGCCGGGGTATGGCCCCTCACTATCCGCGTAACCTTCCCCTTCCTCCAAGGACAGCGCTACCTGCTCTTCTCCCGGCGTTTCTTCTTGCCTCCCCCTAAAAAACGGTATGATCTTCCCCGCCGAACTCTTTTGCCGGCCGCCATGGCGGCCGCGCGAACGGGATCGCCCAGGGAATTGGCGCGCAAGCGCCGAAGATTCGGAGGGAGTCCGGACGGTGATCCGACACGAGTCAGAAGGCGCCAGAAAAGAGGCGCGGCCGGGCCCGGACCGGGTGCTGCTGAGCGGGCTGGCCATCCGGGCGCTGGCGCCCGGCATCTTTGCCGTCGCGGCTGCGGGCACGGGCGGACTCCTGCTTCCCGCCGCCGGATGCGCCTGCGGCGAGGACGCGCCGCTGCGGTTCGTCTTCCGCAAGGACCGTCCGCTGGCCTACCGCGTACGGGTGCGCTCGACATCGTCTCAGGTCCTGACGTGCGGAATGCAGACGATCGAATCGCCGCCGCAAAGCAGGGACGTCACTTTCGAGATGCGGCTGGTGCCGGGGGAGTCGGAGGATGGCGCCCGGTTCCCATGCTCGGTCTCCGTCGGATCTTTCAAGGGGTCGGCGACGTTCCAGACCGAGGACAACAAAAAGGCGACGCTCAGGACCGACGGGACCGATGTGTTTGTCGAGGTAGACGGCAAGGTGACGCTCGACACGTCCAGGGGCGCGAATCCCGGCAAGGCGGAGCAGCTCATGCGGCTGCTGGGGTTCCGCGGCGGCGATGTCAGGGTCATCCTGGACGGCCGCGGGCGCAAGCTGAAGGTTGAAGGGGACCAGGCAGCGGCGAGGTGGTTCGAGTCGGCCAGCTCAGCGTTTTTCCCGGTCCTGCTGCCGGAAAAGGTCGTGGCCGATGGCGAGGCATGGGAGGAACGGGTGGAGATCGCGAACCTCGAGCGGTTCCGCCTGAAGACTCCTATGGGCGCCACGATGCGATACACGCTCAGATCAAAAGCCCCCACCACCCTGCCGGCCGGCATTCCCCACGATAAAGGGGGGGCCTGCGCGGCGCCTGACAGTGGAAGGCACGCCGCTGTTGTGGAAATCGCCTCTTCATGTCGTCTGGAGGCGAAGGATGTGGAGGCCGAGATCCCTCTGAACCTCAAAAAACTGATGTCCAGGTTCACCGTCCGGAGCATGACGATAGATACGGAGGGAACTGCTTCGTTCAACAGAGAGGCCGGCGAATTCGTTGGCGGGTACAGGAAGGGGATCGTAAGGTCCGAGGTGGAGATGAGGCCGGTCGAAGGCGAGGTTCAGGTCGCCAGGGTAGAGGGCACGGTCGAGATGCGCTACGAGTTGGCAGGAGCAGCCGGGGAGAAGCCGGAAGGAGGAAGCACGAAGTAAGAGCCTCTCCGAAAACCTCCGGCGCGCAGCTTATGCGCTCAGCGAGTCCCACTGGCCGGCAGGAAGTTTTCGGATAGGGACCAAGCGCGGTTCGCGGCCGGCGTTCGCCCGGACGGGAAGTACCGGGAGCCGCGGCGGCCGGTCGGACCTGGGCAAGCCCGTCCTCCGCGCGGGGGGTATGCTCAAGGCCTGGTGCTCTCCGCTCCCGCTCGCCGCCAGCCTCCGCGCGGGCGGAGGAGGGGTATGCCCTGTCACGAGGCAGCAGATCCGGCGCCCGAAGGGGGCGGGGCGGCCCCGGCGGTTGTCGCCTGGTCTTTTCTTCCGTCCAGCCGGGAATCTGGGGGAACGACGAGATGCCAATGTCGCCTGACGAGGTTCGATCCGGATTCATACGATTTTTCGAGGAACGGGGGCACACGCACGTCCCTTCGTCGCCCGTGGTAC
>JAOACM010000677.1 GCA_026417845.1 Planctomycetota bacterium
AGATGTGTATAAGAGCCAGACCCGGGGTGCAGGAGTATCCCGTCCACGCCGATCTTCCATGCGATGTACAGCGCCCGCGATATGCATTCCTCCAGCCTGCGCCGCTCCTCCGCCTTCGACGACAGCAGGCTGCCCCTGTCGGAACTCCAGGCCACTATGGAGGGTATATCGAGGCCCAGCCCGCGGACCAGCCGGGCGGCTTCCGCAATCTCCGCATCGGAAGCCCGATAGTCCGGGTCCTTCCCCTCGAAGAACCTCAGTTCCAACCCCTCATAACCGCATCTCTTCGCATGCTCCGCGGCCTCGCACAGAGACATGCCGTCCAGACATAATTGCGTTATCGCCGGCTTCATCGTCGCTCCCCCTCTTTGTCGCATCGTTATCGGGTGGCGTGTCAGTATGGTAGTTCGCCGCCCCTCGCCTCCAGTCGTCCTCGCACGGCCTGCTCCCTTCCGGAGAAAAGTGCGCTGAAACGGAAACTCAGCAGGCGGCGTGCGGGAGATTGTACACCGGCGGTCATGCAAGCGCCACCAGCCGCCGGGTGCAATCGCATCAGGTAAACCTGAGGCAGCCAACGGAGAGACAGTCGGGATTTGCCGCATAATTTAAGAGCCTGCCCGGAATCCTCCCGCCGGCCAGCGTGGATCGCTGAGCGTATAGGCTGAGCGCTGGAGGTTCCGGGACAGCCTCCAAGTGGCCACCCCCATGTGGAGGAAGTACAGGCTGCGCGTAAACAGCTTCGCCGGAACGGCACACGGCGAGTCCTTGTACGCAAGGGCCTTAGAGCTTATCCAAAAACCTCCGGCCGGACCCGGTGCTCCGCTGAAGAAGCCTGGCCGCCGCAGGGGTTTTGGGACAGGCTCTTATAACCTTGTGCGACAAAGCTGCCGCCGCGCGAGATGCCGGGCAGATCAGCAGCAGTTGGCGAAGAGGGCGTCCATCCTGGGGGCGACGGCTTCGAGGAGCGCATCCACGACGCGGCGGTCGAGGAGTCCGTCAGATGCTTCCCTGGCGAGGATTTCTCTGGCCTTCGGGAACGGGTAGGGTTCCCGGTAGGAGCGCGGCGAGAGGAGCGCGTCGAGCACGTCCGCGGCCGAGGCTATCCTGACGTGAAGCGGGATATCGTCGGCGCGGAGGCCGTCGGGGTAGCCGGCGCCGTTGAGCCGCTCGTGATGGTGACGCACTATCCGCAACGCCAGGATAGAGCGGCGCATCGGGCTGCACAGCTCGTACCCGGCCGCGGGATGCCGCCGCACGCATTCCCACTCGTGATCGAACAGCATGCCGGGCTTATGCATTATCGCCTCGGGGACCACGATCTTGCCTATGTCGTGTATCAGGCCGCCGAGCCGGAGCATATCGAGATCTGCCTCGTCCTTTATCCCGAGTTCCCGGGCGAGCCGTACGCACATCTCCGCGACGCGCCCGGAATGTCCCGAAGCGTTCCTGTCCCTGTCCTCAACGGCTTTTGCCACCGACAGGAATGCCTTCCGGACGAAAATCCTGTCCTCCTGCAGTCGCTTCAGGCGGATCAGCGCCTTCGCCCGCGCCTCGAGTTCCGAGACATCGAACGGTTTGCTCAGGTACTCATCGGCCCCTGCGGCGAACGCCTCGCGCCTCCCGATCTCCACATCCCCGGCCGAAAGGATCAGGACGGGAATCGCACTCATGTCCCCGTCGGCCCGGATCGCCCGGCATATGTCGGCTCCGGATGTGCCCGACATGTCCAGGTCAAGCACCGCCAGGTCTGGAGGAGAGTGACGAAGGCATTCCAACGCGCCTTCAGCGCTCGATGCGCATGTCACGGAAAAGCCCAACTGTCGAAAGAGGAGGCTGATGAAAGAGCGAACCGCCTCGTCTTCCTCGACTACAAGAACATGTTC
>JAOACM010000678.1 GCA_026417845.1 Planctomycetota bacterium
CGCTCGTCGGCAGCGTCAGATGTGTATAAGAGACAGCCCCTCCAGCTTTATCCGCCCCGTGCGATCCGCTCGACGTATCCGTCCCGCCGCCGGACCCGCTCGCGCCGGTTCCGCCGGAGGAAGCGCCGGGATCTGCGCCGGTTCCCTCTGCGCTGCCCTTTCCGCCTCCGCTCCCCTTGTCGTTGCCGTCCGCCCGCCCCTCGCCTCCCGCTGCCGGGCTGCGGCCTCCGGATCCAGTCCCATCCGCCCCGCCACCTCCGCGGCCGTCCTTCCCGCCGGATGCCCGCCGCCGGTCGTCCTCCGGCGATCCCGCCGAGGGCGCCTCGTATTCCGATGGGCTTCCGGCGGCGCCGGGGGATCCGCCCTGCCGGCGCCGATCGTCCCCGCCGCCGGGACCGGTTTCGCCGCCTGCGTTTTTCATGTCTTCCAGCCGTTCCGGCCCGCTTCGCAAAGTCTTCCGCTGCGTGCCAGCATTCCCGCCTTCTCCCGCGCCGCCGCTTCCGCCGCCGGACCTCCCGGTTCCAGCCCCTCCGCCCGCGGTCCCGCCGGCCCCTCCCGCGCCGCCGGCCGCTCCTCCTCCGCCCGGTTCGCGAAGGCCCTCGCCCACCCTGCCCGGCCTCTTCAGGCTTCGCCGCCCCCCGAACATCGGTCCCCCCGATTCCGCCTTCGGGACGGTAAATTTTTTCGGCTCGGTTCGCGCCACCTGAGGCGCGTCCGGGAAATTGTCGCGGGCCTGGAGGACGTACTCGACCGTCTCGCCCGGGACCAGGTCCTCCCCGGGGATATACATCGTTCGCGCCAGCTCGCGCCGGCCGCGGACCGCCGGCACGTCATAGGCAGCGCTTACACCGCCCGATTTGGACACGATCAGGGCGGCATCGGAGATGCCGAAGTCGTCCGATACGCGCAGCTCGACCGGCAGGCCGCGTTCGCCGATCGCCGCCCCGTCCGGGATGCGGCAGAATACCGCCGGCGGACGGTCCATGCGTACCGTGACGGCGCCACGGATAACGACCGCGTTCCCCGCGCCCCCGACTCCGCCCGCGCCTCCGCCCCCACCGGTCCTCCCCGGCGAAAGCCGTATCTCCCATTCCCCGCCCCTGCCCGCCTGGAATTCGACGCTCATGCGCTTGCGGCCGGCCGGCTGCGCGCCTCCCACTCGCGCCCCCGCCTTACCGCCCGGATCCGCCTCCCGCCCCGATCCCGCCCCAGGGTTTCGCCGTACCGGAGGCGGCGGCTCCGCCGCACCGGAGGCCGGGACGAGGAGGACCGGTGGCCCCCAGGACGGCACGAACGCGCCTTCGGCATCCTCCCGCGAGGCGACGACCTCGATCCGCACGGACGATCCCCACAGCGCCTCGAAGAACGGCGATTCGGAGACCCGTTCAGCCTCGCCGGTGTACGGCGGCGGCGACACGGCGGCGCGGAAACCGATCGCCTTGAGCGTCGCGCCGGCGCGGACCTCGTGCCACGCGGAGACGACGGCCTCCGCTGGTCTATCGGCCGGCCGGAACGGCCACATCGCCGCGGGACGTTCGGGTTCGGCTGCTATCCTGTAACGGAAGGATTTCAGAACCGCCGGGAACCGAACCGTCCATCGGTCCGCGCCGCCGGGGTCGGCCGCCCCTTCGCCGCGTCGCATACGCACCCTTACGCCTTCCCCGCCGAGCCACGAATCCGTTTCCACGAACGCGGAGGATACCGAATCGGCGGGTCGCACCAGAGCGCTTATTCCGACCGGATCGCCTTCGACGACCTCCACATCGCCGGGACGGACTTCAGCTATGGAGAGCGGAGCGGCTGGCGCGGGAGGCGGAGCCCACAGGCATATGGCGAGGGCGCGGAAGTAGTCGGCCTGAAGGTATGCCGCCATGAGCAGATGAACGGCGAACGTCATGCTCAGGAAGACATGCGTTCTGCCTGCCGGCCTCATTTCAGG
>JAOACM010000679.1 GCA_026417845.1 Planctomycetota bacterium
GCGGAATTGACTGACAGGCGCCTGATGGAGATTCTGCCCGGCAGTGACGCCGTTCCTCCCGTCCTGGCAGAGGCGATGAGGTACCTGACGCTTGCCGGCGGCAAGCGGCTGCGGCCGGCGATGGCGCTGGCGGCGGCCGAGGCGGTCGGCGGCGGGTGGGAGGACGTGGCTGAGGTGGCTTGCGCGATCGAGCTGATCCACACCTACAGCCTGATCCACGACGACCTCCCGGCCATGGATGACGACGATATGCGGCGCGGGATGCCGTCGTGCCACGTGAGATTCGGAGAGGCTACGGCGATCCTGGCCGGAGACGCGCTGCTGACGCTGGCCTTCGAAACGCTCGCGGCCATGCCCCGGCGGGATCGGGCGGCGGAAGCGGGGGGTTGCGTGGCGCGCGCGGCGGGATGGGCCGGCATGGTTGGCGGCCAGCAACTCGACATGGAGGCGGAAAAGAAGGGTTCCGTAACGGTCGGAGACGTGCTGGCGATCCACTCGAGGAAGACGGCAGCGCTGATAGCGGCCTCGGTCGAAGGTGCGGCGATAGCCTGCGGCGCGCCGGATGGGCAGAGGGCGGCTCTGCGCCGGTTCGGCGAGCAGGCCGGGCTGGCCTTCCAGATAGCCGACGATATACTGGACGAGACGAGCCCGGCCGAGAAGCTCGGCAAGACCCCCGGCAAGGACAGGGAGCAGAACAAGGCCACATATGTGAAGGCGGCCGGCCTGGACGGGGCCCGCGCGGCGGCCGCGGAGCGGTGCCTGGCGGCGAAAGCCGAGCTTGAGAAGTTCGGCGAAAGGGCCGCCGCGTTGCGCATGCTGGCCGACTACATAGTGGAGAGGACGAGTTGAGATGAACGAAGCGGCAGGTAACCTCGGAGCCGATGGGCATCTGGCAGCGGTGCGCCCGGAGTGGGTGCTTCGCGGCCAAGCCCGGCCGGACAGGAGGAAGGGCGGCGCGGCGGAGGATGCCGCCGGCGGTCCGTTCCTTCCGACGATCGCGCATCCGGGGAGGCTCAGGGAACTTTCCGTCCCGCAGCTCCGGGTTCTGGCCGCCGAGATACGCGACTGCCTTCTCGACGTGGTCTCGCGGAACGGCGGCCACCTGTCCAGCAATCTCGGCGTGGTAGAGCTGACAATAGCACTCCATCGCTTCTTCGACTTTAAGAAAGACCGCCTCATATTCGACGTCGGCCACCAGGCGTATGTCCACAAGCTGCTGACGGGGCGGTACGCGAGGTTCCACACGCTTCGCAAGCAGGGCGGGATATGCGGCTACCCTGACCCGAGAGAGAGCGAGTACGACGTCTTTCTGACCGGGCACGCCGGCACGGCGGTCTCCTCGGCTCTGGGCCTCGCGGTCGGTTACAGGGCTGCAGGATCGGACCGCAGAGTCGTGGCGGTTGTCGGCGACGGGGCGATGACCTGCGGGATGTCGCTTGAGGCGATCAACCACGCGGGCGCCGTCGGCGCCGACCTGCTGGTGGTGCTGAACGACAACGAGCATTCGATAAGCAGGACGACCGGGGCGCTGTCGCGCTACCTGTCGCGCGTCCGTTCGTGGTCGGTCTATAACGAGATGATGGATCGCGCGACGAAACTGCTCCAGAGGCTGCCGCTGGTCGGGCGTGACCTGGAAAACATAAAGCGCGAGGTCGTGGACCGCGCCGTAGGGGCGCTGACCGCCGGCGCGCTTTTCGAGGAGTTCGGCTTCCGGTATTACGGACCGGTGGATGGCCACGACTTCGACATGCTTTTCCGGGCGCTCCGGGACGTCTCCGCGCTCAAGGGGCCGGTCCTGCTGCACGTGATGACGCAGAAGGGCCGCGGGTTCGCGATCACGGCGGGCGATCCGGTCAAGTATCACAGCCCCTCACCCTTCGTACTGCCCGGGCCCGAGACCAGGAGGATTGAGATCGGACCGGCGCAGGCGGCAGC
>JAOACM010000680.1:0-1601 GCA_026417845.1 Planctomycetota bacterium
GGGTTGCCTCTCTGGCGGTCGGCGCCTCGCCCGGCATTATATCCCCCCCGGCAGGCTTTCCGGAAGAGGCGGAGCTGGAGGCTTCAGTGGCGATCGCGGACGGAGAAATGCCTGCGGCCCGGGGGGCCGGGAATGTGGATCCGGCCGCAGGGCTGCCAGTGGCCGCGACGCCCGCCGCCCGTCCGGGCCGGGCGGCCAGGATGCTTTCAGGCATATCCTTCAGCTTTATCTCCCCCTCCACGCCCAGCGCCACCGCCCTCTCGATCGCGTTCTCCAGCTCGCGGACGTTTCCCGGCCAGTTGTAGGCCAGCATGGCCTCCATCGCATCCGGCGCTATTCTGGTTATCCTCCCTTTCCCGTGCTTTCGGACGAAGTGCGCCGCCAGCAGCGGGATGTCATCCCGCCGTTCCGCCAGATCGGGGAGCTTTATCGTCACGACGTTCAGGCGGTAGTAGAGGTCCTCGCGGAATTCCCCTTTTCTGACCGCCGCTTCGAGATCGCGGTTGGAGGCGGCGATCACCCTGACGTCTACCGGATAGGCCCTGTCTGATCCGACCGGCCTGACCTCGCGTTCCTGCAGCGCCCTCAGGAACTTGGTCTGCACGTCCAGCGGCAGATCGCCTATCTCGTCGAGGAAAAGCGTCCCGCCCCGGGCCGCGCGGAACAGGCCGTCCTTCGCCGTCAGCGCCCCCGTGAACGCACCCTTCACATGTCCGAACAGTTCGCTCTCAATGACCGTCGGCGATATGGCGGCGCAGTCCACGGCTATAAGAGGTCCCTGGGACCAAGGGCCGTTGAAATGGATCGCGCGCGCCACCATCTCCTTGCCCGTGCCGGACCTGCCGAGTATCAGTACCGTGCTCTTGTTGCGGCTCACTTTCTCGATGGTCCGGAAAACCTCCTGCATCGCCTCCGACTTGCCGACAAGGTTGTCGAAGCGGTATTTTTCCCTGAGCAGGCCTCTGAGCTGGGCATTTTCGGCCCTGAGCGCCACCGCCTCGGCGCAACGGCGCAGGCGCGTCTCGAGGTCCTCGAACGAGACCGGCTTGGTGACGTAGTCGGACGCGCCCAGGCGCATCGCCTCGATAGCCGACGGGATCGTGCCGAACCCGGTCACGATTATCACGCAGATGTCCGGCCGGATACCCTTGAGCGCCTTCAGCGTCGCCAATCCGTCCATCCCGGGCAGATTCAGGTCCACGATGGCGGCGTCGAAAACCTTCTCGCGGCAGAGCATGATGGCGGTCTCGCCGGTCGCCGCCCCCTCCGCCTCGTAACCGGCCAACCTCAGGTCCGCCAGGCAGGCGTCCCGCAGCAGGTCGTCGTCGTCAACCACCAGTACGCGATGGCGGTCCCCGGCTTCGGCCTCCGGCGCCGCTGGCTGGAAGGTCTCCACCCCGTTACGGTCGCTTTCCGGCGCCATCGCCGTCCGCCTCCCGACCCGCCGAACCTTTCTCTGGAGCGCCCCGCGCGGTCCGCCCGGGGCTGGTATCCGCTATCGTAAAGACCGCCGCACATGAGGCCGGCCCCTTTGCTTCTCTCACGGCGCGTGGCCGGCTTTTGCCCCAGGTCATGCGACGCGCTCTTGCGGGACCGGCGGG
>JAOACM010000680.1:1611-1901 GCA_026417845.1 Planctomycetota bacterium
GATCCTGAGGGGCCAGCCGGGAGAAACGCATCGTTCCGTTAAATATAATTCCCCTCGCCCTCGTTCCCGCGCGGATCGGGCTGCGCGTCCGGAGGCGCGCTGGTAACGGCGAGGCGGGGCTGCCGGCGGCGCCGGGGACGCCTTTGTACCGCCGGGCGCCAATATTTATTCGCTATGATAACCTGCCCGTTCCCCCGCGCAAGCGCCAGCCCCTGCTCCGAGCCGGTTGCGATGTCGGATGGGACGGGGCGTAATTGTTTGCCGTGCCCATATGTTGGGCTGTCTCTTAT
>JAOACM010000681.1 GCA_026417845.1 Planctomycetota bacterium
ACCGAGGAGAAGATTCTTCCTCCAATCCGGGTAAGCGGGCCTTGACGGCGGTTCGGCCTGCTGCCACTGCCGCGCGTACGAGAATTCGAACCTTCCGGAGATGTCGGTTTCGCCTTTTTTCTGGGCCATGTCCGAGTACAGGCGCTCGGCCATCGCCACCTCGGAGCTCAGCATCCTGTGCTGAGCCGCCTTGGCCTTCAGAGCGTCAAAGGACTTCTCCGCATCTGCGTACATGACGTCAAGGCGATCCCTCGTTTCCATCGCCCCTCTCATCTCAATCCTGACCTGAGCAGCGATACGCTCGACGGCCGCCCGCAGATAATCCACGAACTCGCGCAATATCTCCTCCGCCGCCCGGACCTCCTGGCTGTCCGGCTTGTAGGACATCCTCAGGTCCATGACGCGCGCCCTGCGCTCCTCGAACTGCCTCAACAGCGTCTGCGTCGCCGGATCATTGCGGGCCCTTGGCGTCTGCAGGCGAACCTCGACCGGGATGGACTCGTCCTCGAGGATGCCCAGTTCCGCCTCCAGCGCCGCCAGCTGGGCGTTGATATCGTCCAGTTTTTTCCCGAGTTCTTCGTACCGGCTCCTCAATGGATGCTGTTCGAACTGCCGCACGTCGAAGTTGAACTCCTTCTCGAACCTGATCAGCGCCTCCTGCTTGGCGATCCAGTCGTTCCTGAGTTCGGGCAGGGATTTCTCGAGGAAGGTCCTCGCCTGGAGGCTGGTCAATCTGGACCTGCGGCCCATCTCCTCCACGAACGCCTGTGCCCATGCGTTGGCCAGTTTCGCGGCCCTGTCCGGATCTTCGTCGAGGACATCGAGATACAAAAGCTGCCCGTCCACGCGGGCATCGAACGAAACCGGCATCCTTTCCCCCTCGGCGTCGCGGAGACGCAGGCCGCTTATTTCGGAGGCGCGCACAAGCACCGGGCGGCTCTCGGCCAGTACCTTCTGCGCCTTCGTCACCTCCGGGCTGAGCCTGATAACCTGCCTTTCCAGAGATATGATGTTTCGGGTATATTCTTCGATCAGGACGCTGGCGGTGCTCCTGTACAGCACCGGCCGGGTTGCGGTATAGGCCGCCGCCAGACCCATCCCGACCAGCAGGACCGTTACCGCGGCGAATCGGTGTCTGGACAGTGCGTTCAGCACCTCCCTGTACAGAAAAACCTGCGCGGCCGACGCCGCCGACACGGTCGCCCGGCTGGGTCTGAGCTTCCCTTCCATAAGCGGCACCCCTCTATTTAAAACGCACCCCTCATTCTCTCCCGGTCCAGAGGGGGCGTTGCCGGCTCCTTCGATCATCCGCCGCCGCGTCCGTCCTTCCCGCGAGGGCCACTTTTCAGGGCGCGCGCTTGCCGACGGCGGAGGAATGCGTCCCCGGCCGTCGCAGGGTTCCGCGCCCCTCGTTCGGATCTCCCCGAACGGTTATCTCGCCCCTTTCTTCCGCCGGCTCCTTTCCAGACGCGCCACGAACTCATCGTACCACCGGGCCCACGAAAGCGAAGCCAGGTTCCCGTTCCTGAGTGCTTCGGCCCGCGATTGTGCCTCTTCGAAATCTCCCAGCTGGAGTGCCAGCTCCGCCCAGAGTGCCAGGATCCGCGGCGAGCGTGAAGATGCCTTCTCCAGCACTCTGTTGGCCAGAACCAGCCGCCCGTCAGCCAGCAGCTTCCGCGCCAGGACCTCAACCAGTGCCGGGCAGTCCGGGAGCCGATCCGCCAGGCGGCCGGCGACATCGGCGCAGACGTCCGTCCCGGCGCCAGAGGCGAACCGGGCCATCCATGCCTCCACCTCGCTGCCCTCCCCTGCCTCACGCAGTTTGTCAATGGTCGCAGCCCATTCGGCGGAACAGGACACCGGGTCCCCCCTGGCAAGAGCCAGACCACCG
>JAOACM010000682.1:0-1427 GCA_026417845.1 Planctomycetota bacterium
GCCAGGGCCCTCCGCGCCAGACCCGCCGGTCTGCCGGCGTTCAGTATGGCAGCCAGCTCGCGCCGACCCTCGGCCGTACCGCCCGCATCCCTGCCCCCGCGAAACAGCGCCAGCCCCATGTAGAACCGGAACGCCGCGGTTCCGGGCGCCTTCCCGGCCGCGCCAGCAAACTCGGCCGCGGCCTCCTTGAACTTCCTTTCCGCCATCAGCGCCAGCCCGCGGTTGAACCGGCCATCCGCCGAGTCTCCGCGGTATTCGGACGCGGCCTTAGCCGGAACGCAGCGGATGGCGATGTCCTTCAACGCGGCGCCGGCCTCCCCGGCGGCCGGCACGGCGGCGGGAGCCGCCTCGATGATCTCGATCGAACGGAATATCCCGCCGTCCGGCGCGACAAACAGGACCTTGCGGAACAGACGCGCACCGGCGACCTCCACGGGGTCGGAAAGCCGGACCTCGTAGAGCGTAGCGCCCTTCCCGTCCGTAACGCGCCCCGACTCGACGGTCCCGTCCGCGCCTATGCGGTATTCGATGACGGCCGTCTGCCCGGCGTCGCCTCCTTCGCACCCCCCCGGCTTCAGCGACAGCACGCGCGTTCCGCCTGGTCCCTCCGACAGCGCGGCGTCGTATCTCGCCTCCACATCGGCGGCGGTCTCCAGCAGGAGGTACGGCAGCAGCGCATGGATCCGGCGCCTGGCGGATTCGATCATCGGAGATTCTTCGACCAGGTATGCCATGCCTTCGTCCGGCCTGATGAGCAGCGCGCGGTTCGGATGGAGGATGTCGCAGCCCGCGCCCTCGATCCGCCTTATCCGGCCCCCTTCCGCTTCGATTATGACGGCGGGAGGTTCCTTGCCGCCGCCGGGACGCTGTTCGCGGGCCGACTCCCGGACAGCCAGCCGTATCCCGCTGACGGCCGGCCTGGATGCCAGCAGGCGGCGGACGTCTTCGGGCAGCGGCTTCCGATCGCGCTTTCGCTGTTTCGCCCCGTCAACGACGATATCCCCTAGATCATTGAAGATATCTGCCAGATCCTTGGGGATGTCGGACGGCTCCCCGCGGACAGTTCCGCCGACAGTTTGTGCGGGCACGTCGGCATCTTGTGCGGGTACGTCGGCATCGTTTGCGGGAATCTCCGCGGAAGACGGAGGGGGAGCGGAGGGCGCGGCCGTGCTCGCGACTTCTTCGGACGGTACCGGGCCTGTAAGCATCTCTTGTTCCCGGCCCCCCGGTGTCGTTAGGCGCCCGTATTCGGCCGATCTGTCCGTAAGTACAACGATATTCACGCTCTCGCGGATCCCTTCCAGGACATGTTCCCGTCTCGCGTCCGCGTCCGCGGGGCTTTTGCCGCGATCGCGAGGAACATCGGGATCGGCTTCGCCCATCTCTCTCTGCGGCTTCTCCAGGTACTTGCCGGCGGTCCCGGCGGG
>JAOACM010000682.1:1437-1880 GCA_026417845.1 Planctomycetota bacterium
AGATGTGTATAAGAGACAGGCAAAGGTGCGCCTGCCGTCCGGCCAGATCGGCACGTTCTTCCCGGCGGGCATCCTGAGCGGCGCCGGATCCCGCAACGCCGGCAGCTCCGGACGCGGCTTCGGCGCGGCCGCCGCGGGCGCCGGCGCGACGGCCCGGAAACGACCGGACCACGGATCGGGCAGGACCGCCGGCCGGGACCCGGTGCCGGCGGCCGGTACGACGACCGCGGGCTTTTCTCTGGGCGGCGATGCCTTCCGCCAGCTCACCCGCAGCGGGCGGCGGGCGGTCCTGTCTATGCCGTAACGCTCGTACTCGCTCTCGGATTCCAGCACGAGGAACGACGTATAAGGCGAAACCAGCGTCCATGCCGTGCAGAGTGCGACTATACGGTTCCTGAGGTCCTGCGTCTGGGGCATGGACAGCTGCCAGTCCAGCGCGGCGG
>JAOACM010000683.1 GCA_026417845.1 Planctomycetota bacterium
AGAGACAGGTGCTACGGCACGAAGAACTACTACATATGGTACTGGGACATGAAGGACGGTTCCTTCCACGGCGTCCTGCCCACGCCGGCAAAGAGCGGCAAGGACCGGGGCCGCAACGTGCCGGGGCCGTTCGAAGGCACCAATCTGTACTCTGAAGGCAGCGTGTGCTTCGGTCCGGACGATCCCGACCACAGGTTCCTGTACGTCGGGCGCGTGGATACCTGGTGCTGGTTCCGGCTGGACCTCGAGAAGCGGATGGTGGCGGCGCTGGATATTGAGAGCGGCGGCAAGGGCAAGCCGGTCATCGTCAAGTGGAGCGAGGAGAAATCGTCCAAGGTCAACGTCTACGGCGGCGCTTCGTGGCTGGAGGACGGCAGTTTCGTCAGCACCGTGCACACGCCTTACGTGGCGTGGATATTCCGGCGGATAAAGTAAGGTAAGACGCGCGGGGGGCCGGGCGGGAGCCGGTCGCCGCCGTTGATCCGGGGGATTACCGTAATAGAGGACGTGTTGGGCGGCCGCGGGAAGGATGCGCGCAGGTCTACCTCCGTCGCCCTTCGAGATGCGCCTGGAGTAAAAATTGCAGGAAACGCGGCTTCAGGCTCGTACGTTCTCTCTGCAGGGCTGGAGTAATGCCTTCCTGCTGTGGCCGGAAATTCCCTCGCGACGACGTACAACGCAACCGCCTCGCCGGGCGGGCGACGCACGGGAGAGACGGGAGAGGAGAAACCGGTTCCGGAGGCCGGCGGGTGGAACGGACAACAGGCAGCCGGCTGGCGGACGAGGCGGATGGCGCTCAGTGGCGGGCGGAGTACGCCGCCGGCGCGACGGGAGAGGCTGAAGCGGATACGAAGGCGGGGGGCGTCGAAGGGGCTGGTATGCCCGGCGTTTCCGCGGGGAGGATGCCTATGCACGGCTGGACGGGAGCAGCGTTGAGGCCGATCGTTATCGCGGCCTCGGCGGCCATGGGAGCGGCTGCGATCGGGACGGCGGCCGGAGGCGAGATGGCGCCAGAGGCGGCGCTGCCGCTCCACGACGGCCGCGACGCCTACACGCCGGCGGCGGCTTTCGGGGACGGCGTGTTCCTGGCGGCGTGGCAGTCCGGGCGCAACGGGCCGGGCGATCTGCGCAAGGGCCTGAACCTGATCGGCGATATCGTCGCGTGCAGGGTGGACAAGGCAGGGAAGGTCCTGGATGCCGAACCGGTGGTCGTGTGCGGGGCGGCGGACCAGCAGGAGGACGTCCGCGTCGCCTTCGGCGGCGGAGAGCAGGCCTCCGGGACCGGCGCCGGCGGTACCCGCGGCGGCGTTTTCCTGCTGGTCTGGCAGGATATCCGCAACGGGAAGGACTGGGACGTTTACGCGGCGCGCATGGCGTCCGACGGGAAAGTCCTCGACAGAGACGGCTTCCCCGTTGCCGGCGGCCCGCACAACCAGGCCAAACCGCGCGTCGTCTGGGACGGCAGGACGTTCGTGGTCGTCTGGCAGGACTTCCGCGGCGGGAGCCGCTACGAGATATACGCCGCGAGAGTTTCCGCGGACGGCAAGGTGGCCGATCCCGGCGGGGTAAAGGTTGCATCGGGCGATTTTTATCATTGCGTACTGCCGGCGATGGCGTCGGCCGGCGGCGGGCGGAGCTTCATCGTCAACGTCGCCCAGGGCGCGGCCGTGGACGGTTACAGGGTCCCGCTCGTCCAGGGCTGGTTCATCGAGGACGGCAAGCCTGGATCAAAGCCCGTCTGCGTCGCCAACGACAAGGGCAATCCAAAGAAGGAGGAAGATTGCAGGCACGGGCCGGACAGCCGCGGCGATCCGCTGGCGATGGCCGCCGGCGGCGGATCGTACCTTCTCCTGTGGAAGAACGATTCGCCCCTGGGC
>JAOACM010000684.1 GCA_026417845.1 Planctomycetota bacterium
GTCCAGACTGATCGTAACCACGCACGGATACAGACTGGCCGGAGCCGGTTCAGGCCAATTGCGGGCAGATACTCCTGACATCGAAAGCTTTCTCCGAACTTAGCGGAGAGCTGGCTATAGTACTCCCCAAAAACTAGACAGGAGCAGAAGGCAGGAAATGCCGGCCTGTCGGCAGAAGCGACGTCGAACTGGAAGAAATTCTGAATTATGCCGAGGAACGCGGTGCAGACCATCTTCTGTGCGTGTGTCGAATGTTTCATCATGTAGGAAAGTGGCGTCCCGCAGATCCTTCAGCCTTGAAATTCATAAGACAGAATCTTGGCAAATTCATCGAGCGGTTCATTTGCGCCCAAGGCTGGCCTGGAACGCTCCTCTTCGAGAACTATGCCAGGGTTTACGTGCTGCGTTACGACAGTGAATTGAAGCGGATAATGACATCTAGGGACCGAAGCTGGAGAGATGGAGGCATAAATACGATTTGCCGGAGGATTTATGTGTGCTTAAAGAGGGCGATCCATTCCCGATTTTCTTTTCGGTCATCCATGAAGGCGATCTCCTCATCCTTTCGAATGACAAGCCACCCTTCCGGAGCGTTAAGGAAGAACCTTTCTGCCCGATGTGGTTATTCGACGGACCATATTTCTGTGAGGAGTGGAACGGGCGCAAGAAACGTTACGACGACGAGCGATTGAGGCGGCGATGAGATGCGCGAACGCGTCTCGGCCATTCCCGCGCAGCAGTATGCGGATTGGCGGATTTCCGGCCCGTCTATCCTCGGCGGATTTTTCAGTACTGTTTTCATCAATAATGCGGACTGGCAGGAGATCGCAAAGTACGAGACTGCACCGGGCGTCGAATCCTCCGCCCAGCCCCCTCCCGCCTGGAAGCGCCCGTACGTCTTCGGCACCTGCATTGACGAACCCCTGATGATGGTTCGCGCAAAGGCATGCGGCAGCGTCCGGGCTCCATCCCGGACGCTATCCTCCTTCCATGGCCCCCCGCCCGCCGGTCCCCGCGCCTGCGCCTCCGCAGCGGCTCCTGCCTCCGTGCGTTCCGATTTGCGCTCAGGGATTGCTCCTGGCGATCCCGGCGCACAGTTCGTATAGGCGGTCGTCCCTGTCCTGCCAGTCGAAGCCATCGAATTCGACCCAGTTCGAGCTCACGCCGCGGATTATGGCGCGAGTCCGTTCGTCCAGCAGTTTCCGGGCCCGTTCCGCCAGTTCGGCGCTCATGCCGGCCTTGCGCGCCGGATCCAGCAGCGCCCTTTCGACAAACACGCGCGCCTCGGCGATCTGCGCGCCCAGGCGGATCGCCATGAACCGCACCGTCGGAACGGCGCCGTCGGGCCCCGGCGCCAGGACGGCCGCGCAGGAATTGCCGAGGTACACCTGTCCGTAGTGGCTTTCGACATAGCGGCCGATCACGTTAAAGGCCCGGCTGTATGGATTTATCTCTTTGGAGTCCCTGCTCAGCACATCCCAGAAATCCGCGCCCATGCTGCCGAACCCCGCTTCGCCGGCGGCATGATACCCTTCGGACGCCGACATGAACGCCGCCAGAGGCGCGTTTTCCCTGAGCGCGCCAACCGTCCCGCTTCCCGCGCGCGGGAAAGCGGCCACGATCCGTTCCCCGGGTTTCCTGTTCCACCCATACAGGCGCTTCGCCGATGGATCCGGAATGGGTCTCGATCCCCAGACGTAGCAGGTATAACCGACTCTGGCACCTCCTGGGAAGCCGCTGAAGTTCGGATGGCCCCGCCCGGTCCAGGGCAACCCAGGGCAGGCCGCGGCGATGGTCTGGCCCGGTTCCGGTCTTCTGGGCCCGGCATCAGTGCCGGTGCCGAACATCATCGCGCCTTCAAGCCCGCGCCTTG
>JAOACM010000069.1 GCA_026417845.1 Planctomycetota bacterium
CCTGGGAGGTTTCCGGACATGCTGGAACCTGTCCCAAAAACCCCTGCGGCGACCAAGGCTTCCGCAGCGGAGCGCCGGATCCGGCCGGAGGTTTTTGGCTAAGCTCAAATCGCGAGAAACGCAACCCGGGCAGGAGCGCGTTCGCTCCGAATGGCTGAGGGAAGACACCCGGCCGCCTGCGCGAATATCCCTCCCGTCGAGGGACAGCGTAACCGGCCCCTGGTCTCCAGCCTCCGCACATTTCGAGCCTCGCATTTACGGCCATTCACCCCATCGCGCGCCCCCGAACGGAAGTTGAAAAAAGAATGCGGGTTGCGTAGATTTCCGCGAAGAGTGTCAGGTTGGAGAAACGGACGATGGAATGCGTATTGTCCGACAAGGTGCTGGTCCTCAACCGCTCCTGGGTGGCCATCAACGTGGCCACTGTGCGCCGTGCATTGACTATGGTCTGGCAGGGCGCGGCGCGGATAGTGGGCACCGAAGACTATGCCACGTACGACTTCGAGAGCTGGATAGAGGCCTCGAAGGCCGCCAAAGAAGGCAGGCTCATACGGAGCGTGAATTTCACCATAAGGGTGCCGGAAGTCGTACTGCTGACGCGCTTCGCGGGCATCTTCAGCCAGGACGTCAAATTTTCACGGCGCAACATATTCGACAGGGACCACAACACGTGCCAGTACTGCGGCAGGCGGTTCGACCGAGCCGAGCTGACACTGGATCACGTCGTGCCTCGCTGCCGGGGCGGGCTGTCCGTGTGGGAGAACATCGTGGTGGCCTGCCTGCCCTGCAATACCAGAAAGGGCCACAGGCTCCCGGCCGAGGCTGGAATGAAACTTATCCGCCAACCGGTCAAACCCAGATGGGCAACGCGGGTCGGGTGCAAGCTCGGGAGGGAGCGGAAGCCGAGCTGGGAACGGTTCCTTGACGCAGCCTACTGGGACATAGAACTCAAACCCTGAGATCAGCTCAACAGGCGTGCGGTTCGGCGCGGGTGTGATGCGTCCGCCGCCGGGGGGGCGTCTCGCCTTCGGGCTGCGTCGGATCTGGAGCTGGAGGCTCCCGGCGAACCGGACGGATATGGCGACATCCCTTTCGAAAACGGCCGCGCCGGTCATAGGCGGCATCCGGCTGCCCACGCCGTTCCTCCAGGCCCCGATGGCCGGATTCGCGAACCGTGCATTCAGAGACATCGTGCGCGAATTCGGGGGCTGCGGACTGCCGGCGTTCGAGATGGTTTCCGCCGCCGCCCTTGTGCTCGGTCGCGAGATATCCGACAGGCTGTGGGGGATCGAAGACGAACCGCGGCCTTTCGCGGTCCAGATATGGGACCGCGACGAACACCGTCTGGCCGAATGCGCCAGGCGCGTGGCGGATATGGGAGCTCCGATCATAGATATCAATTTCGGCTGCCCGGCCGGCAAAATACTCCGGCAACGCTCCGGCGCATGGCTGCTCTGCGATCCGGCTGGAGTCGGGCGCATGGTGGCCGCAGTAGTGCGGGCCGTAAAGGTTCCGGTAACGGCGAAGATACGGCTGGGCCTTTCCGGAGATTCGATAACAGCCCTCGACGTTGCGCGGTGTGTGGAGGATGCCGGTGCGGCAGCGCTGGCAGTTCACGGAAGGACCGCCGATCAGGGATTTTCGGGAGAGGCGGACTGGAACCGGATAGCCGAGACGGCTTCGGCGGTGCGTATCCCGGTCATCGGTAATGGCGATATAGATTCTCCAGCCAGGGCGGTCGAGCGCCTGAAGACTCCGGGCATCGCCGGCGTCATGATAGGCCGCGTCGCCATATCGCGCCCGTGGATATTCGCTCAGGCCGAGGCGCTCAGGTCAGGGCTCCCGCTGCCTCCAGACCCCTCTCCCGCGCAACAGCGTGACCTTCTGCTGAGACACTTCGCGAAACTGGCCGGCAGATTCGGCGAGGACGGAGGGGTCGTCATCATGCGCCGTTTCGCCTGCAAGTTCGCTGCGGGGCTGCCCGGCGCAAAGGCCTTCAGAAAGGCCGCAAATGAGGCGCGGACGGCGGCAGAAATGGCGATGGCGATAAAAACCAGGTTCCCGGGCGCTGGAACTGGGGCGGCCGCCGAAACGTAACCGCCAGGTTCACGATAATCGTTTGCCGTGCCCATTATGAGCCTATCCAAGAACTTCCTGCCGGACAGCAGGACTTGCTGAACATTAAGCTGCGCACCGGAGATTTTCGGACAGGTTTATGTTGTCTGGCGCAACGCTGAGATACTTGTCTGCCGCTTCAGGCAAAATGCCTTGCACTGGCCTGGAGGGTCGCAACATATTGTAGAAACGGCAATTGTGGCTCGACCTATGCATCGGACAGATATGGAAGGACCTCCGTCTTGTAATTGTTTGCCGCACTCAGGTGGCGGCTGCCTTTCGTAGTGGTACGCCCGAACGGGACAACAACAACAATAGCGGTACTGCAAATGGGCCCGCTTTTGCTTGCCACGCCCCAACATATGGGTACGGCAAACGATTACCCCGTCTTCCGTCGCTGGACTTGGGCGGCGGCTCCGGTAATCTTTCTCCCCAGCCCGCGTTTCCCGGTTCGCGGTTCCGGATTGCCGGGCGGCGGTTCCGTCCGCGGTCTGACGCTTGCTGTTTTGGGAGGGCACCTGCCGTCGTACGCTCCGGTGAAGCGGTAGACATCCTCGCCGGTCATTTCCGGAAGACCAGGCCGGACCTCTGCGCCGCGACAGTGCCGACGTGGCCCCAGCGCGCGAAGTACGCGCTCGTGCTGGCCACGCTCCTGTGCCTTTTCCTTCGCGACTGGAAGGTGTTCGACGCGTGTCTGGTGTTCGCGCTGTGCCTGTTCTACGCGGTGGTGATCGTCTTCAGGCTTCTGTCGGTGGTTGTGGCGGCATTGAGGCGGCCTGAGGTGCGCGTGTCGGCGGAGGAGATGGCGGCGCTGCGGGATGACGACCTTCCTGTCTATACCGTGCTGGTACCGCTGTACAGGGAGCCCGAGGTAGCCCGCAAGATCGTAGCCGCCGTCGCGCGGCTGGATTACCCGGCCGACAGGCTGGACGTGAAACTGCTCCTGGAGGAGGACGACGAAGTAACGATCGCGAGGATACGCGAAGCGTCGCTTCCGTCGAACTTCGAGATAGTAATTGTTCCGGGAGGATTTCCCCGGACGAAACCGCGCGCCTGCGATCACGGCCTGGCGCGGGCGCGCGGGGAGTATCTGGTCATATACGACGCGGAGGACAACCCGGAGCCGGATCAGCTCAGGAAGGCCGTGGCGGCGTTCCGGAAGATCCGGGAGGCCGAAGCAACCGGCCCGGGAGCGCGCCCGTGGATCGCGCGCCTGCTGGGAAGGCCCAGGAGGACGGTCTGCCTGCAGGCAAAGCTCAACTACTTTAACGCCCGCCAGAACATGCTGACGAAGTTCTTCACGCTGGAGTACTCGGTCTGGTTCGACCTGTTCCTGCCCGGTCTGCATGCTCTGGGCGCCCCGATTCCGCTGGGGGGGACGTCGAACCATTTCGTGACCGAGGCGCTGAGGCAGCTTGGCGGATGGGACCCCTTCAACGTAACCGAAGATTGCGACCTCGGCATCCGCATCGCCCGCGCCGGCTGGCGCACCCAGATACTCGACTCGACCACCTGGGAGGAGGCCAATTCGCGGCTGGGCAACTGGATCCGTCAGCGCTCGCGATGGGTCAAGGGCTACTTTCAGACTCACCTGGTCCACACCCGCTACTCGTGGATTGTCGCCTTCGCCATGGCGGTCGCATGCCTTCTGGCGGCGCGCGCCGACCTGACCTCCGCCCCCGGTTCGTCCATGCTGTTCTTTTCGCTGGCGATCCTCAACGCGGCCTGGATCGTCTGGATAGCCGCGAGCCACTGGAGGAGGTACCAGCAGCGCGAGCTGCTCGGCTTCCTGTCTGGAAAGGAGGCGGTCTCGGAATCCGGCGTGCGCCAGCCGGTCCGCGTCGAGGGCAGCCTTTCGCCCTGGCACCGCGCCGCGTTTCTCTTCACGGTCGGCGGCTTCTCCCTCATGCTGCTGCTCAACCCGATCTACTGGATCGTGCTCGTCCTGTTCCTGTGCCGCGCCCAGGTCGCCGCCGTCCTGCCATCTTTCGCCGACCGGCTGAGATTCGGCGGCGAGAGCCTTCGCGATCTCATCTCCGGGTGGCGGCTCCTTTATACCGAGGTGACAGACGAAAAGTACTACGGGCGCGATATGTACAACGCGACATGGGACCTGCTGTCGGGGCAGGTAAGCCTGGCTGAATACCGCGATATCATAGTAGCCATAGACGACTGGAGTCTCGTCTCGCAGATATTCTTCCCGATGGCCATCGGCCTGCTGTTTGCCAACTTCGTGTTCGTGCTGCTGGGAGTGGTATCCTGCCACCGCCGCAAACTCTGGGACCTGCTGCCGCATGCGCTGTGCATGCCCGCCTACTGGGTTCTCATCAGCATCGGCGCCTGGAAAGGGTTCCTTCAGCTGCTGACCGATCCTTTCTACTGGGAGCGGACGCTGCACGGGCTGACACCCGAGGATGCCTCGACGGTGCTCAATGCCGGCGGCGGAGGAAAGTCCGTCGCCGCGGGCAGCGGCGGCGGAGGGGCCGGAGGCGGCGGCCCGCAGGACGGCGCGCCGCGAGCGTTCGGTCCGCCAGGCGGGTAGCGTGGCTGAGAGCGCCATGGCGCGGTCAGCGGCGGGATCGCGGCTTTCGTGATATTCCGGGCGGCGGCCCCGGCTCGCGCGGGAACATCGCGTCGCGATGTTCCGGAGCCGCAGCTGCGGATCGGGGAAATGCCCGCGGGCAGGGACGATGCCGGCGATGGGGAATCAGACATCGAAGAGGAGCCGTTCCCGGCCTCCGGCGCGGTCAGGTCGCGGTCCGATGCGGGGCGGAGTCCTGCCGGGGACGTGGGCGGCCGTCTCCATGTTCTGCTGCGCGGCCGCGGCATGGTCCGCCCCGGCTCGGGCCGGAGAGGGCGGCTCGCCGGAGGAGTGGCGCGACGGCGCCTACCGCCGCAGATTTATGATCCGCGCCGAGCCGGCTCCGGCCGGAGACGGCATCGGACTGGCCCCACCGCCCGCCGCGGCGCGCCTGACGCTTTCGAAGGACGACTTCGGGGAGGCAGGGCCGTTGCCCGGAGCGGCTCTGCTCCTCGACGGGGAAGGTTCGATCCTCCCGCTCGCCGTACGCCGGATCGAGGGAACCGACCAGTTTGACGTACTCTTTCCCGCTGGGAGGAGCGGCGGCCGCTTCGCGCTGTACCTCGACCCGGTCCTTGGCTCGGAGCGCCGCCGGTCCCCGGAGTACACCTCCGTCCCTTCGGCCGCGAGGATGCGCGGCCTGACGCCTCGCGCCGGGTACCCCTCCGGCGAGAAGGATATCGCGGCCACGCTGGAGGCCGTCGCGAAGATCGCGCGCGAATCGGAACAGATCGGCGTACGCGAGCTGCGATCGTTGTGGCTGCCGGCCAATCCCTTCGGTTCGCCGGAGAGATTTCTCGGTTGCGTCGAGGGATTCATACGGGCGCCCGAGGAAGGGATTTACCGGTTCCGCGCCGCGGCTGGCGGGGCTTTTTTCCTCCTTATCAACGGCAAGACGGTCATAGGCTGCGAAGGTCCGCCGCCGGCAAAGGGCGTCGCCGAGGCATCCGGAAGCGTCTCCCTGCCTGCCGGGGTTCACCGGCTTGCGGCGTATTACTGGGAGACAGTCCCCGGGAGCGGGTTCCGGGTTTCGTGGGCGCCGCCCTCGTCGGCGGATCTCATGCCGCTGGGCGGGCGGGCGCTGGCGGAGTATCTGCCGGCGGAGGTGGCCGCCCTCGATGAAACCGCCGGTCCCGGTCCGGGGGGCGACGGAGGCGTCAGGAGGCGGCCGTTCGTGGACGTGGAGCTGCTGCTCTCCCTCAACACGCGGCGGCGCGGATCGTACGCCGTCGCGTTCGCGAGAGCCACGGGGATGCCCCCGGGCAGGACATCCCTGTCCCTGAACGGCGCGCGCGTCTCCGACGGGCCGGTGGCGCTCCTCTTTTTGCCTGGGGGGCGCATCTCGACGATCGCAGCATCCGCGGCGGATGGGGGGACGGCCCCGGCCGCACGGCAGCTGCGGATACCTCCGCTGTTCCCCGATTCGATCCCGCTGGAGGGGGAAGTGCTTCTCAAGGGCGCGCCGGTCTTCCTCTACGAGGACGAAACCGCGCGCATCCACATGGAGGTCCGGGCCGGGGAGGGGGGCTTCACGGGCCTGGCCCTGTCATATGTGGCGCCGCCGTGTGGCGATGCTCCCGAATGGCGCGGGACGATCCCGCTGGTCCCTGATGAAGAAGGCGTGGCCAGGGCGCGGCTGGACATCGGACCGGCTGAGATGTCGCATCGAAGGGTGCTTACTATATCGCTTGAGCGCTGCGGAGTGCCGGGCGACGAAATAAGGTTGGCGATGCTGCATTCCCGGGGCATGTGGCCCGAGATATCCGCCGCGCGTGACGGCCTGCGCCTGCCGGCGGCCGGAGGCCGTGAGCCCGCCCCATGGCTGGAGGGGGCCGGGGATGCGCTGGTGCTGGTGACGATCCCGCGGGAGGACGAAGCCGGATACAGGAAGATGGCCGTCCTCGGGAGGATACGGGCGGTGCTTCGATCCCGCGGGACCCGCGTGCTTTTCATCGGCGACCCGCTCGCCCCCCCCGCCTCCGGGTGCGCCGGTATGAACGGCCGCCCGCCGGCACCGCTCGCCCCGGCGGACTCCGTCGCGCCCCCGGGCCGGGCCCCCTCAGGCAGCGGCCCCGCAGCCGGATCCCTGCCCCTCCCGACTGGCTCCCCCCCGCCGCCGGCCCCAGCTGCCGCGCGTGGAGGATCGCCGCGCGCCAGAACCGGGGCGGGGATTGAGGCCAAGCTGAAGGAACATGTCGGCGCCGACAGGTTCGAATCGGCAGCGGCGTATCCGGAACCCGGGCGGTTCTTCGTCATGGAGATGCTGGCGGTTTGTGAGCGGGAGGTGGCGCGGCTGGAATCGGAGGGGAAAAAGGTTTCCGCAGCTGTCGTATCGGTCGGACTTGGAGACGCGCGCGCCCAGACTCCACCCCATGAATTCGAGCGCGCATTGGATGCCCTGGTGGACCGCCTGAGGTTGCGCGGCGTGGAAGACATACTGCTGGTGGGCCCCCCTCCGGAACCCGGGCGCGAAAAGAACTCCACCAGATACGGCGAAAGGGTCCTTGACATCGCCCGGATGCATCACCTGGACGCGGTGGACCTGCACGGGCTTTTCCTGAAGTACGGGGATATCCGCGAACTGTATCGCGACGAACGGGGAAGTGGATCCGACCCGGTCATGCTCCCGTATCCAAACTCGAAGGGGCTGGACGCGGCGTGGGCGGCAGTCCTGGAAAGGCTGTAAAGGCGGTTCCGCCCGCACATGTCCCGCCCGGCTCCCGCCGCGCGGGGCGCGGCCGGAGTCGCGGAGCGGACCGGCGCTCGCCGGGGGCGGCCGCCCGTTCCTTCCCTCGCGCGCCAGCACCTCCGCGCCGGCGGCCGTTCTCCCGTCAGCGCCAGTAGAAGACGATCATAAGTACCGTCAGGAGGAGGAAACCCAGCGCGAAGGCGGCTATCTTGAGCATCATCCTGAGCTTTTTCACTTCCTCGCGGAGCAGCTCCAGCTCCCCCTTCGCCCGCTGCGCCTTCGTCTTCTCGATCTTGAAGGCCCGGATAATCGTTGACCTGCCGGCGTCTATCCTGACCGAGCTGGGCAGATGGCCCATCTTGACGAGCTCCAGGTCTTCGAACAGTTCGGCCTCCGACTGGTAGCGGTCGTCCGGGTCCTTGGCGAGCATCCGTTCGAGTATGTGGCACACCGAGTCGGGAATGTTCGGGTTGATCGTCCTCGGATCGGGCAGGTCCGCCTTGATGTGCTGGCGCATCACCGCCGATCCGGACCCCTCGTAGGGCGGCTTGCCGGTCAGCATATGATAAAGGGTGCAGCCCAGCGAGTACTGGTCGCTGCGCCAGTCTATGTTTTCCTTGCCCATCGCCTGTTCCGGGGAGATATAGTCCGGCGTGCCAAGCACCTCGCCCTCGGTCGCTATCGCCGACTCCAGTTTGTGCTTGACGAAGCCGAAGTCTCCGAGCTTGGCGACGCCGCTGCGGGTCAACATTATGTTGCCGGGTTTGATGTCGCGGTGCACTATGTCGTGCTTCTTGATGTATGCTATCGCGCGGAGGACCTGGATCGTTATGTCTATCGCCCTGCCGACATCCAGCGGGCCGTCTCTTTCGATCATGTCCTCCACCGTCTCGCCGTCCACGAACTCCATCGAGAAATACAACAGCCCGCGGTCCTTTCCGACGTCGAAGACCTGGATCAGGTTCTGATGACTGAGGCGGCCGGCGAGCCTCGCCTCGAGGAAGAACCGCTTCTTGAATTCTTCGTCGTTCAGCCACTTCTTGTGCAGTACCTTCAGAGCGACCTCGCGGTTCATGCTTATCTGTCTGGCCTTGTAGACTGTCCCCAGTCCGCCGTCGCCGATCTTGCCTACGATCTCGTAGCCGCCCAGCCGGATCGGTTCGCCCTTTTCCTCGTCCTTCGCGAAGCGCTCCAGCGCCGTCTTGACGGCCTTGACCTCCTCCTCCGTCATGAACCCCTTCCGCAGCATGATCTCCTCGATAGGTGTGGGCTGCTTGCCCCTGGCGCGCTCCTCCTCCTGCGTCGCCAGGCATTCTTTCACCTCCTCCTCGGTGGCGAGGCGGCTTTCCACCGCGACCTGCTGGAATGTTTTCCTGCCGCGATCCGTCCTGTGAGGCATAGCTGCGCCTTCCGTACCTCCACGCTTCGACTCGAGAAATTCCAGGGGCCGTCATATCGGGCCGCGCAAGCCCTGCCTCCCGCTGCGCGAGCCCAAGTCCTGGAGATCAGACGCCGCGGGCCGGCCACTTTTCCATACCGCCGGGAATCTCTCCGGCATTCTTCCATCTGGCGTCGGAGCATCCCGCGCGTTTCCCGGCCCCCCACGCATTATAATCGGGGGCCGGGAGTCCGCCAGCCCCCCGCCTGTTCCCGCCGAGCCGGGGTTGCATGGCCGTAGCTGCGAAGTCAGATACGGGCTTTCAGATGCACCTCCAGGAGGAAGGCTGCCCCGCCGCTGCCTCCTGCCCGCGCGTCCTGGCTTATTCCCCGACGGCCCTCAGATTGCCTGTCTGCCATCCGCATTTACGGCCATGCACTCCCGATCCGGTTGCGTTGGCCCCTGACGGGGGGAAAATTTGCGCGGGAGGCGAAGGGGCTCGCCCCGGCTTTTCAGAGAGAACACGCCCCGCCAGGCAACGCTTTTCGCGATTTTTGCCACCGGGCGCCATTCAGAGATCGCTGGAGGCAGGCCTGCGCGCTCGCGCTCCGCGACCGTCCATCTCGCCCTCTCTGAGAGCCGCCCCCGCGGGTCAACATCGCAACCGGCTAGCGCCCGCCCCTTCCGCCGAATACCTCCGGCCCCTCCGGTCGAACCCCCCGCCCCCGCATGCGGGGCCATTTCGCGGCCCGTGCCGGCATAGGGGGCGGCGCCGCGGGGCGGAAGTTTTCTTTGAACCTTTGCGCGACGGTTTCGTTTGACAGGACAGGAGGAGACGGCGGCTATTCGAGGGGGAGCGTCAGGCTCCCGGGAGGCGGTGGTGGGCGAGGGAGGGTCTCGAGGGATCAGCGCGAAGGATCATCCGGAGAAAACAGGGACAGGCGAACATCGCCGGAAAGACAATTCTTCGCCGCTATTCGCACAACCATCCCCCCGGAGGGGGGAGGGGCTTCCGCGCCGTCGGACCGGCAGCCTGTGTGGAAACGCCGCCGCCCGTCCGCCGATCGTCCTGGATGAGTCGTGGAAGGACTATATCAGGGCCGCGGTGGCCGTGGCGAGGCTGTCGAAAGTCTGCGAGGAGTAGGCGTCAAGTGCCTGTCCAGGAACTTCCTGCCGGACAGCGGGACTCGCTGAGCGTATAAGCTGCGCGTCGGAGGTTTCCCGACAGGCTCTAAACCTCAGGCCTTGGGATCTGTTCCGAAACCCCGGAGGCAAGGACTCGATCTCCCTCCCGATTTCATGGAAGAGGAGGCTGAGTCCGCAGCGACTCTTCCATATGCCCCCGTATTTCAGATATCGCCGCCAGGCGCCCCCTTGGGGGAATTCTGAAACAGTTTCCTGGGCTTCAGGGTTTCAGGTTCCAGACCTCCTGCATACGACAGGCGCAGGGCGTATAAACCGACCCCCCGGGGTTCGGAATCCGACCGCCTTTCATCCGCGCGCCGGAGGAGAAGGCGGGGAGGCGCGCCAGGCGCGGAACCCCGGGCGCCGGCCTTCAGCGCGAGAAGAGCATCTCCGCGTAGGTCGGAAGCGGCCAGAGGCGGGCATCCACGACGGCTTCAAGCGCGTCAACTTCGGCGCGCAGCTCGGCCATTGCCGGGACCACCCTGTCGCGGAACGCGGCGGCGCGCTTCTCTGCCCCTTCGACCTTCGATGCCTCCCGCTGGGCCGCCTCGAGCTTCTCCAGCCGCTCCACAACCCTTTCGATCCGTCCGGAGACATCGGCGAGCGCTTTTTTCGCGAACCCGGTTTTCTCGCCGGCATCGCGCAGGGCCGCCATCTGCCGCGCAAGGTTCCCCGCGTACTCGGAGGCCGCCGGCAGTATCTGGCGCCTGACCATGGAGGAGGCGGTAAGTGCCTCGATGTTTATCGTCTTCGAGTAAGCCTCCAGCAGTATCTCGTGCCTGGCCAGCATCTCGCGCCTGCTCAGCACGCAATGCCGCTCGAACAGGTCAAGCGTCTCCTTCTCCTTGAGCACGGCCAGGACGTCCACGGCGTTCTTCAGGTTGGGCAGTCCGCGGCGGCGGGCCTCCTCGACCCATTCCTCCGAGTAGTTGTTCCCGTCGAACACTATGCGCTTGTGCTCGCGCGCGATCTTCTGGAGTATCTTCTGCGCCTTGGCATTGACATCCCTGGCGCCCTCCAGCTCATCGGCGATCTCCTTGAGAGCATCGGCAACGATAGTGTTCAGGATGTACATCGGCTTGGCGCAGGACATAGAGGCGCCGACCATCCGGAACTCGAACTTGTTTCCGGTAAACGCCAGGGGACTGGTACGGTTGCGGTCGGTCGAGTCCTTCGGGAGGGGAGGCAGGTGCGAGACGCCTATCTTGAGGACGCCGCCGCCCTTCGATCTGCGCGCGCCGCCGCGCTCGAGCTGTTCGAGTATGTCCGTGAGCTGGTCACCGAGGAATATGGAGATGATGGCCGGGGGCGCCTCGTTGGCGCCCAGGCGGTGGTCGTTGCCGGCGGTTGCGACGCTGGCCCTGAGCAGCGGGGCGTACCTGTCCACCGCACGCAGCAGTGCGCACAGGAAGATCAGGAACTGGGCGTTCTCGTGGGGGGTCTTGCCGGGATCGAGCAGGTTCTGGCCGTCGTCGGCGTGGATGCTCCAGTTGTTGTGCTTGCCCGAACCGTTGACGCCAGCGAACGGCTTCTCGTGCAGCAGGCAGACCAGCCCGTGCCGCAGCGCTACCTTCTCGAGCGTGTTCATCGTGAGCTGGTTGTGATCGGAGGCAATGTTGACGGTCGTGAAGACCGGCGCGATCTCGTACTGCCCCGGCGCGACCTCCTTGTGCTGGGTCTTGGCCGAGACCCCCAGCTTCCACAGCTCCTCGTTGACCTCCCTCATGAAGGATGCCACCCGCTCGGGCAGGCTCCCGAAATAATGGTCCTCCATCTCCTGCCCCTTGGGCGGCTGGGCGCCGAAGAGGGTCCTGCCGGTGAGCATCAGGTCCAGCCGCCGCTCGAAGTATTTCCTGTCCAGCAGGAAGTATTCCTGCTCGGCGCCGAGCGTGGCGGTGACGCGCCGGGCAGTCGTGTTGCCGAAGGCGCGAAGGACGCGGATGGCCTGGCGCGAGAGCGCCTCCATCGAGCGGAGGAGCGGGGTCTTCTTATCCAAGGCCTCCCCGGTGTATGAGCAGAAGGCACTGGGGATGTACAGCGTTACGTTCTCGCCATCCTCCTTGACGAAGACCGGCGATGTACAGTCCCAGGCGGTGTATCCGCGCGCCTCGAAGGTGGCCCGCAGCCCGCCGGAGGGGAACGACGAGGCGTCCGGCTCCCCCTTGATCAGCTCCCGTCCGCTGAACTCCATTATCGTCCTGCCGTCGGGCGTCGGCGATATGAACGAATCGTGCTTCTCAGCGGTGACGCCGGTCATCGGCTGGAACCAGGGGCAGAAGTGCGCTGCGCCCTTCTCGATGGCCCAGTCCTTCATGGCGTTGGCCACCACGTCGGCCAGCGCCGGGGACAGCTCATGCCCCTCCTCCATTGCCCGCTTCAGGTCCCTGTAGGCGTTCTTAGGCAGGCGCTCCCGCATCACCACGTCGCTGAATACGTTCGAGCCGAACATGGCCTGAACGGACTTTCTCTCGCAGGCCGCCATCCCGGATCCTCCACACATCGCTTCTGGAAAAGTCCCGCTCGTGCCATTGACGCTTCCATTCGCGGGAATACGCGCGGGATGATTACCGGCATATTGGGTGTTGTCAAGCGGCGTGGCCGGAAGTCAAGCCGGTTGCGTTGTTGATCCGTGGGGGCGGCTGCCGCAGGGGACGCGATGGACGGCCGCAAAGAGCGTGCGCGCAGGCCTGCCTCCGGCGATCTCTGAAAGCCGCCTGGGGCAAAAATCGCGTAAAACGCTACCCGGCGGACGCGGACACTCTCTTCTGAAGAGCCGATGCAAGACCCCTCGCCGCCGACGATAACCCCACCCCGTCCGGAGACGTCGCGCTGGCTTCGCTAAGAACATGTCCAAAAAATCACCCGCCGGGCAGCGTGAATCGCTGAGCGTATAAGCTCCGCGCCGGAGGTTTTCGGACAGGCCCTA
>JAOACM010000685.1 GCA_026417845.1 Planctomycetota bacterium
AGATGTGTATAAGAGACAGGGCCATGAAGGCGAGCGGTAACCGGGACTTGGAGCGCGAGTACGCCAAGTGCATCCTCTTCGATTACTCCTACAAGTACTTCTACGGGGACGGCTACGGCAAGGAATACCGCATCCTGAACCTGGAGGACGACTCGAACGAGGAGCACCGCCGCAGGTATCTGACGGCGTGTCTCCTCGCCTTCTACCAGCAGCAGAAGATCTATCAGGAAAAGAATGTGGAGATGCGGAGGTTCCTGATTGAGAAGCCGCTGTGGATATTCGTCGGCGGCAGCGTGACCAAGACGCCGAGCAAGAAGGACGTTTCCGACGTCGTCGATATCCTCCTTTTCCTCGCCCGTTTCGTAAAGAAGCGCGCCGAAAGCGCACAATACCTGGGACAACTTCTGGGCGGCCGGTCTGGCCTGCACGACGCCCATGGCAACGAGCTTTTCGCCGGGGCGTTCACCTATCTCGGGCAGAAGGGCATGACGGGCGAGCAGGCCTTCGACGACATTCTGCGGGTACTCTTCAACGCCAAAGTGCCCGCCGCCCTGCACGTCCGGCAACTCAAGAGCGGCGGCGAAGCCGAGGGCGAAGTAGCCCTGCACGTCGGGACGGAGAATCCGCCGTTCGGCGTCATCAACGTGGGCGATGATGCCAAGCTGATCAAGCTCTGCGAAGAGAAGGGCCTGACAGTCTCCGAGCGCGAGTTCTCCGGCTCGCTCTTCCACGAGCTGCAAAAGCCCAATTCAACCGTTAACGTGCTTATCGGTTCGAAGAAGTTCACCGAGGGCTGGAGCAGTTGGCGCGTGAGCACGATGGGGCTGATGAACATCGGAAAGAAGGAAGGCTCGCAGATTATCCAGCTCTTCGGCCGCGGCGTCAGGCTTAAGGGCCTGGATTTCTGCCTCAAGCGCAGCCACCGCATCGTGGGCCTCCAGGCTCCCAAGGACATCGAGCGCCTGGAGACGCTGAACGTCTTCGGCATCCACGCGGACTACATGAAGCAGTTCAAAGAGTACCTGGAAGACGAGGGCCTGCCGACCAACGAGAACCGGTTCGAGTTCGTCCTGCCGGTGGTCAAGAACCTCGGCCAGAAGAAGCTGAAGACCATCCGGCTCAAGGAAGGCATAGACTTCAAGCGCCAAGCGCGGAAACCCACCCTCTGCCCGCCGGACGAGAAACTTCGCAATAGCCGCATCGTGGTGAACTGGTATCCGAAGATTCAGGCGATGGCCAGCGCGAGAGGGCAAGCGCCGCTTCAGGTCGGCGCGCTCGAAGAGGGCCGTTTCACGGAAGAGCACCTGGCGTTCATGGATACGGAGGCCATCTATTCCGAACTGGAGCGGCTCAAGAACGAGCGCGCTTGGTGGAACCTGAATCTCCCAAAGGACGCGATTGGACAGCTCCTGTCGGATTCGAGCTGGTACGTCCTCTACATCCCCCACGAGGAGATGGAATTCCGGTCGTTCGAGCAAGTGCGGCACTGGCAAGAGATCGCCGCCGCGCTCCTCTGCAAGTACTGCGACTGGTTCTACAAGGTCCGCAAGGCCGAGTTCGAGAAGGACCATCTGGAATACCGCGACCTGGCCGAGGAAGATGGTAATTTTATCGCCGACTACCAGTTCCTCATCGACCAGTCCCGGAAGGACATCGTCGCCAAGCTGGAGGAGATCAAGAAGATCATCGAGAGGGGTCAACTGCGGAGCGTGGAGTTCGCTCGTAATTACGGGGTGGTGATACATGTGAGGTCGAGTTTTTCCCATGAGGAAGGCACGTGGATTTCGGGGGAAGAAGAGCGCATGGAGAGGGCC
>JAOACM010000686.1 GCA_026417845.1 Planctomycetota bacterium
AGATGTGTATAAGAGACAGCAATTACTCCGCGCGTAGCCAGGCATCTGGCGCATGCTCGTGCGATCGTCACGTCTGCCCATGAATCATCTTCGCCTCCCGCCAGGACCTCCTCGCGGGAACAAGGGCTCAGGCAGCCGGGCGTATTAAGGTCAACCTTCCGCCCCAGAAGGTCGCTCAATTCGTTTTCGATGCCGGCCAGTCGTATCAGGCCTACGCGCACGCCGGGATCGAACTCCACCGGCACGTCCATGTCGCTGTCCGGACAGAAATCGTCGCGGAGCACCGAACCGAAAAAACGCCGGTTTCCTGATCCGATGGCGCCGGCAGAACCCGGCCGGCGCATCTCCATCTATTCCGATGTTCATGTTCCCGTCCCCGGAAGCTCCGTCCGCTTCCGAAACCGGATGCACGTCATTTCCCGAACCGTATGTACGTCACCTCGTGCTCGCACCTGCCGGGGATGCCCCCGCCCGGCGCCGGGATGCGTTCGTATATCGTCGCCAGTTCGCCCGGCCGCGGCGGTTTCCTTTCGGTCCCCATTCCTTCCGCGAGGAATATCCTGTGCCTTACGGGGCCGCTCCCATCCACCGTCGGGATCGCGACGGTGATCTCCATCGCTTCGATAACTCTGTCGCCCTTGTTCCGCGCCAGGACGGTGATCGCGATCCTGTCGCCGTCGGTACGGACCATGCTGTTGATGCCGAGTTTCGAAGCGTACTCGGCCAGTTCGACCAGGGAAGCCCGCCGCATCTCGTCGGTCACGGCCTCGGCGATCCGCGCCGGTTTTCCCTCTACAGCCGCCTCCTCCGGCCGGGCCGGCGTTTCCCCCTTCTTCGCGTCGGCCCCGGCGGATTTTTCGCCCGGCCCCTTCTCGCGCGCGGATTTTTCGCCAGCGGCGGAATCTCCCTTCGGTTCAGGCAGGCTTCCGCCCGCCTCGACCCTGTGCGCCTCCGGCCTCAGCCCCTGCCGGGGCCGCCCATCGTCCGACATGTACCATGCCTTGAAGGTCGCCACGCCGTCTTTTTCGCCCTCATAGCGTACAAGTCTTCCGGTCTTCCGGTCGAATATGTGGAGTTTTCCGTCCTGGATGAAACTGTGGTAGCGATATTTGTCTTCGGCCGGAGGGTCCTCTCCGGCGCCAGCCGGCCCCGGCATGGACAGCCCCGCCGCGAGGATCACAGCATTAGCCGCAGCGCGCGCCAGTACGTTTTTCCGCATAAGCAGACTCCTCCAAAGGGTCCGCCTGGCGCGGCGGCGAAGACCGCCGCAATATCCGCCGCGCCGGCGGCCGGTCAATCGCGTATTGTAGCGGGAGTCCCGCCGGGGGAAATCCAGAATTCTTCCGCGTGACGGTCCGTTCCGTCGTTCGGTCGGTTGAAGCCGGCGCCCCTCTCCGCTAAAAACATAAGGCCGTACGCCATCTGCGGCCGTTTTGACCTCCGGCCGGCGCTCCGGTTACGCCCGCCGGCAGGTCGCTTTCGTGACGGCATTCTGTTGTCGCGGCGCTGGAACGGGACGCCGCTGGTGGAGGCGAATCCGGTTTTGCGCGGGAGGGAAAAGTTATGTCAGAGAGAGTTCGTCACGGTTCGGGGAACCCGGGGAACGGTGGTGTCCCGCCGGTATCCGGCGGTCATGGGGAGATATCCGGACAACAGGCCGGGGCAGAGCCGCCTCCGCCGGGAGGGGGATACGCGGGCGGCGCGGGGGGAGGAAACGCAGCCGCGCCCTGGCCCAGGCGCCTCAGAAAGGTGATTGCGGTCGCCTCGGCGGTTCTGGCGGCGCTTATTGTCCTGCCCCTGCTGGTACTC
>JAOACM010000687.1 GCA_026417845.1 Planctomycetota bacterium
CTCCAGGTTCGTGCCTCCCGGACTGCCCCGCGGAGCGTCTCCGTCAGAAAGCCTCATCCGCCACCATCGGGTGCGTGATATCATTGTGGTACTCCCCTGCGGTAGCGCATGGCAGCGACCGACTTCCATGTCGGGCGCCACGCATGCCCGGACCGGCACCGGCCGTCGCCGCGGCACGCCCGGGCGGTCATATGCCCTTGGGGGGTATACCGGCGCCACATCCGGGTTACGCACCTGTCTCCATCATGAGGTGCCTTAACCTGAGCGGCCGCCGGGAATTTCTCCCGCTCCTCAAACGCGCCGTCCGATGTACCACAATCCGGTTACGCGTTCCCGCCGTCCGGCCCGGACCGGACTTCCCATCGTGGCGTCTTCCTTTCTGCCAGCCCAGGGAGACCGCACCCATCTGCCGCCGGAGGCCCCGCTACGCCCCGGGCCTGCGAACTTGGAGGGCACGCTTCAGGTATCGTCCGGTGATGCTATCGGGACACTCAGCTATCTGTTCGGGAGGTCCGGCTGCCACGACGCGCCCCCCCTCCTCGCCGCCCTCAGGTCCGAGGTCTATTATCCAGTCGGCCTGCTTTATGACATCCAGGTTATGTTCGATTACAACCACGGTGTGCCCCATGTTCACTAGGCGGTGCAGGACGTCGAGCAGTTTGGCGATGTCGTGGAAATGGAGTCCCGTAGTCGGTTCGTCCAGGACGTAGAGAGTGGATTCCGGAGCCTGTTTGCCAAGTTCGAAGGCCAGCTTGACCCGCTGAGCCTCGCCTCCCGACAGTGTAGTGGAACTCTGCCCCAGCCTTATGTACCCAAGCCCTACATCGCACAGTGTCTGGAGTCCGCTTTTTATCTTCGGATGGTTGGCGAAAAGCTCGAACGCATCTGATACGGACAGGTCAAGCACGTCGGCGATCGAAAGGCCCCTGTATTTAACCTCGAGCGTCTCGCGGTTGAAGCGTCTGCCCCTGCAGGTCTCGCAGGTGACGTACACGTCGGACAGGAAGTGCATCTCGATGGCCTTGACGCCCTGGCCCTGGCAGGGTTCGCATCTTCCGCCTTTGACATTGAACGAGAAACGCCCCGGCCCGTAACCGCGGATCCGGGCTTCGGGTATCCTGGCGAACAGTTTCCGTATCTCGTCGAAGACCCCGGTGTAGGTGGCGGGATTGCTGCGCGGGGTACGGCCGATGGGCGACTGGTCAATGCATATCGCCTTGTTGATTTCGCCGGCGATGGTCACCGAATCGCAGGCGCCCGGTTTGATCCGCGCGCCCATGAGGCGGCGGGCAAGGTGCTTGTAGAGGACCTCGTGTATGAGGCTGGATTTGCCGGAACCGCTGACTCCAGTCACGCAGACGAACAAACCCAGCGGTATATCCACGTCCACCGATTTCAGGTTGTTTTCCTTGGCGCCGCGTATCCGGATGCACCCCCGTTCGCGCCCTGCCCGGCGGCGCTCGGATGGCGTCTCTATGAACATGCGGCCGGCGAGATACTGGCCGGTAAGGGACCTCTCCGAACGCATAAGATCCTCGACCGTTCCCTGCGCCACGACCTCGCCCCCGGCCTCTCCCGCTCCCGGACCAAGATCCACGATATGATCCGCCCGCCGGATCACCTCCTCATCGTGCTCTACCACTATAACGGTATTGCCCAGGTCGCGGAGGCTTTCGAGCGTGGCGAGCAGTCGGCCGTTGTCCCGCTGGTGGAGCCCGATGGTCGGCTCGTCGAGCACATACGTGACGCCGACCAGCTTCGAGCCGAGCTGGCTGGCCAGCCTGATGCGCTGCGCCTCCCCCCCGGAAAGTGTGTCGGCGCTACGGTCCAAGGTCAGATAACTGTCTCTTATACACATCTGACG
>JAOACM010000688.1:0-1502 GCA_026417845.1 Planctomycetota bacterium
TGTGTATAAGAGACAGTCCCCGGGCTGCGGAAGGCCGGGAAACGCTGGGAGGCTGCCGGGAAGGCGGCGAAGAGCTGGCGGAGGGGCTCGCCGGCCTGCCGCGCCGGAGCGGTGCGGTCGCGTTCGGATACATTGGTTGCCCCGGATCCCTCGTTCCCGGAGCGGCCATGCTGCTGGGCGAATCCGCCGCGTTCGCGCTGGAATCGCGGGGAGACCGGTTCCGAGTCCGGCTGATCGTAGATGCCCCGGCCGATCCCGGCGTCGGGGATCGCCTGATGGCAACCATCGGGACCCTGTTCACCCTGCGGGGCGCCGAAGTAAGGCTGGCCGGCGCAGAGAGGAGAGCTGGCGAAGGAGCCGGGGGTGGCGGCCGGGGCGCATCGGGGGAGGCGGCGGGCGGAGCTGAAGGCGGAGCCGCGAGGGCGACGGCCGCGATCTCGCTGGCCGGACTGAGGCGCGGGGATCCTTTGCGTGTACTTTTCGGCAACGCGGTGGAGATCGCTGTCGCGCGCGCTGCCGGGATATGCGCGCTGGTCATTGGAGATGATGCGGCGGCCGAGGCGGAAAAGGCCGCGAAGGCCGCCGGTGGGAGCGTCTGGACCGGATTCGCCGAAGGGATCGCGGACGCCGCGACAGGAGTCCAGGCAAACGCAGCGGAAGCCGATGGCTGGGCCGCTGGCAGCTCCCGGGATATGAAACCGGCGACGGACTCCGACGGGGGCGCGCGCTTCCGGGGCTTTTCTTCAGGAGGCGGGGCATATTTCATGGCGAGGACAGGACCGGCGATCGAGGCGCTGCGTTGGGCGCTGGCGCGCGAAGCCGGCGTAGGCGTAAGGCTGACAGACGGTGCAACCGCCGTACCGGAAGGCCTTGCGGATTTCGCGAAGGCGCTCGGCGCCGAACTTAACGCGCGCGGGCCGGCCGTCCGGTCCGGCGGACACCCGCTGGAGCTGTACGTCGGCCCCGGAAGCGGTCCGCGGACCGTTTCGATCCACATGAAACTTCCCACATACCCGCTCTCCGTGCTCCTGGGCGCGCTGTTCCGGACTCATGCAGGCGCGATGCCGTTTTCTCCTCACCTTTCAGTTTCGCCGCCGGACGCCGCACTTTCGCCCGGTGCTGTTTCCCCGCCCGGTGCCGCTCCTCCCCGTTAGGCTTCCCACTCTGCAGCGGCGCGTCGTCTTCCGGGCAGGTGCGTTGCTGTAGATGCGAAGCCTTACTCTGCAGTTGCGACCATGCACCCGGCGCCCCGCGCCCCATCGGCGGATTTGACGTTTTATTTGGCGAACGGGAGCCTTATAAAAGAGCCATGCGCCGGGGAGACAGCATAAGGATTCCCGTCCGTCTTGAACTTTCCCTGCCCGGTCTCGATCCGGGGCGGGACTGACCACATTGGGCGGAGGTTCGCCCGCGCTTCTAAGATTGGCCTCTGTTTCCCATATATTCAGCTGGCGGGTCAGGCGCGGCTGAGGCTGGTCCGCGGGCGTCGCAGCGAGGAAGCG
>JAOACM010000688.1:1511-1862 GCA_026417845.1 Planctomycetota bacterium
CATGTCCCGGGAAGCGGCGGACGGACCTCGGCCGGGAAACCGCCTACGGGGCGATCAAACGGACGTAGGCGTCTGTGAAAGGCCGGGGCGGCGGGAAAAGCGCCCGCCTGGTAAAAAACCGGCGGGTTGGAAGATGGAACGGGGTGATGGAGCAAGGGATGGAGATCGCGAAAAGGGCGACAGAGATAGCGGCAGGAACGGCTGAGGTATCGGCTCCGCTGTGGGCATGGTTCGTCTTCGGGGCTCTGGTAGCGGTCATGCTGGCGGTGGACTTGCTCGTGTTCGAGAAGAAACCGCACGCCAGGACGCTGAGGGAGGCGGCCGTCTGGAGCATCGTCTGGGTCGTGCTGG
>JAOACM010000689.1 GCA_026417845.1 Planctomycetota bacterium
CCGCGGGGAACTGCCTGCCGTCCACGATCATCTTCCCGCTTCCCTCGACGATGTAGAAGGTTTCCTCGACCTCCCTGTGGCCGTGCTCGCCCATCCGCTCCCCGGGCTTTATCAGCACAATGCCCCAGTCGAGCCTGGGGCCGCGGAACATGTACTTGACGCCACGGTCCCCGCCCCGGAATGGTTGGTCCGATTCGCGAACGTGCTTCATACAGGGGTCCTCCCTTCCGCCGCGCACGCGGTCATGCGGGCCGGCCTGGCTGCCGGCTACGGAGTCAGCCGATCGCCCTGCGTCCGGCCGCCGTCGCCCCCGTTCTCCAGCCGCCGGCATGGACAGAGCGCAGTCCCGCCGGAGGGGCCTTCCGCCTCCGCATGGAAAGACGGAATCGGCCCCGCGCCGCAGCCCGGATGTCCGATTCCCGCCTCCCCGGGGAGAAGATGCCGCCGACTGCGACATGGGCCGGGACCGCCGCTCTTTTCATCCCTCGCGGCGACTGTTTCCGTACTCCGCTGCCACTCCGTCCGCCGCCCGGCTACAGACAGGCGCTTTCGAGTATGGCAATTACGTCCTCGCGCGACATCGCGCGCGGGTTGTGCTTCATGGAGCCGGATGGCAGGCTGGCGTCGGCGATCGCGCCGAAATCGGAAGTCGAAACATTCCATTGGCGCAGGGTTGGTTCGAAGCCGAGCCTGTGCATCAGCTTCAGCAGCCCCTCGACCGCCATGCGGGATGCCTCGGCGTCCAGCGCCCCCGGCGGCGCCCACGACAGCCGCCCGGCCAGCACCGCGTACTTCGAACGCGCCTCCTCGTTCTCCGCGTTGAAACGCATCACGTGCGGCAGCAGCGTCGCGCAGGCCAGTCCGTGCGGGATCCCGTAGCGCGCGCCCAGCGGATGCGCGATACCATGGACCGCGCCGAGCCGGGCGGAGGCGAAGGCCATGCCGGCCATGCTCGCGCCGTAGTGCACGTCCGAGCGCGCCTTCAGATCGGAGGGTTTCTCGACCGCGCGCGGAAGCGAGTGTGCGATCATGGCGGCGGCATCCAGCGCCAGCGCGTCCGTAAACGGGCCCGCGCCCTGCGATACCAGCGCCTCGATCGCCTGGCAGAGGGCGTCCAAGCCGGCCGCGACCGTGACATCGCGCGGACAGCTCAGCGTCAGTTCCGGGTCGAGTATGGCGACTTTCGGAAACATCCAGTCGCCGGCCCTGAGGCTGGCCTTTGTCCGCGTCCCGGGATCGCTAAGCACCGCGTTCGGCGTGACCTCGCTGCCGGTTCCCGATGTAGTCGGCACCGCGATCAGGGGCAGTCCTGGCCCCCGGAGCGGTTTCCCGCCACGGAAGTACGGGACTACGCTCTCGCCGGGAGGAACAGCCGCCGCGGCTTTCGCCACGTCAATGGCCGATCCGCCGCCGATCGCGACGACCACCTCCGCCCGGTGGCGCCTGGCGGTCTCCGAAGCGGCGTCAACGGCCGCCAGCGGCGGCTCGGGATCGCACCCGTCGAATACCGCCGCCTCGATGCCGGCCGCCGCCAGAGATGTCAGGCATTTGTCGAGCGCGCCGGATTCTCTGGCCGAGGTCCGGCCGGTTACGACAAGCGCCCTGGAACCGAAGGCCCCGGTCTCCTTCCCAACGGAGGCGATGGATCCAGCACCAGCCACGACCTTCGTAGGAACGAGGAATGAATTGGGCATCCGGTCCGCCATGTTCGTGCGCCCCGCCCGTCGGATGAGGCGCCTCCGGCGGGCGTCCGTCTCCGGCAATAGTCTATCCGAAAACCTCCGGCGCTCAGCTTATACGCTCAGCGATCCACACTGTCCGGCGGGAGGTTCCTGGATGGACCCTGAAGGCCTC
>JAOACM010000690.1 GCA_026417845.1 Planctomycetota bacterium
CTCCGCAACCGTCCACCGCGTCATCTCTGGCAACCGCCCCTCCGGGCAACAGCGCAACCGGCTCCGCTGAGACGCACCCTGCCGGTTGCGTGTATTGTTTGCCTCATCCTAGCGGCGACTGCCATCTGCAGTAGCGCGCCTGAGGGGGACACCAGTAATGATGGTACAAATGGGCCCGCTCTGCCCCTGCGGCACCACATATGGGCACGGCAAACAATTACCCCCGGAGACTCCCGACCCCCGGATGCCGGCCATCGCCGAGATACACCGGTCAGCCGCCTCGGGCCTTTCTGATCTCGGAGGCCAGCAGCGGGATTATCTCAAACATGTCCCCCACAATGCCGTAGTCGGCGATCTTGAAGATGGGAGCGTTCGGATCGCGGTTTATAGCGATCACTATCTTGCTGGTGCGCATGCCAGCCAGATGCTGGATTGCCCCCGATATTCCGCAGGCTATATACACCGTCGGGTTGACCGTCTTGCCCGTCTGGCCCACCTGTGCTGATTGTGGCGCGTAACCTTCATCTACTGCGGCGCGCGATGCGCCGACGGCGGCGCCGAGAGCGTCGGCCAGATCCTCGATGATCCTGAATTTCTCCGCCGACCCCGCTCCCCTCCCCCCCGATACTATTATTGCGGCCTCGGTAAGCTCCGGTCTCTTTGCCGGCGAGGCGGCGAACTGCCTGAGGACTGCCCGGAGGTCCGAGGCGTCTTCCGGCACGGAGAGCGGCACGACCTCAGCGGCTCCCGGCGACGGCGCCGGCGAGGGCGACACGACGTTGGGACGCAGAGACGCCACGACCGGACCCGGCGAGGCGGGCGCGAGAAAGGCTACGGCCCTGCCGCCGTAAACGGGGCGCTCAAACAGGAAGCCGTCCGGTGTCCGCGAAATTCCCGTGCAATCGGCAGCATACCCGGCCCCGATCCTGGCGGCGAGGCGCGGCGCCAGATCTCTTCCCGTCGCCGTGGCCGGCAGAATCACGAGGTCCGGCCTGGCGGCATCAACGGCCGCCTTGAGCGCGCGCACCGCGCGGAGATTCGACCAGGGCACACCCTCGGGCCATTCCGCGGCGTAAACCTTCCGCACTCCATACGGGGCAAGCTGCGGAGCTAACCGGGTGGCGCCGCTGCCGACTGCGACCGCTGAAAGCCCGCCGCCGCTCCCAGCCGCCGCACCAGCCGTACAAACCTCCATTGATGCCCGCTTGAGCTCGCCCCCTCTCAGTTCGCAAACGCAAAGGACTTCCGCCATGCCTCGTGCCTCCCTCTCTGACCATGGGATCAAAACTGTATCCGATCCTGATCCTATGGTGCGATCCTCCTCCGACGCCGGACGATAGCGCGAGATCGTCCGGCATCCCGCCCTGCCGCCAGCGCAACGTTCCGATAAGAGCCCGTCCAAAAACCTCCAGGCGCTAAAGTCGTGATCGCAAACCCATAAGCTCGTCGGCGGCAAGTTTTGGGATTGGCCCTGAGCCCGCGTGACGGGCGGCGCGCATGGGCTCTGGCTGGAATCTCCCGCCGTCAGAGGACCTTCCGCTCCTCCTTGAGTATTCTGACCAGCTCGGCGACCGACTGTTCCTTCTCCCCGCTCAGGATGCGCCCGGCGGTACGGGCCGGCGGCATCCCGAATCTGACCGCCTTCAGACGCGGGCTCCCCGGTTCCACGCCGAGGTCCTTGGGTTCCAGCACCCTGGGCTGCATCTTTTTCGCCGCCATGCGCCCCTTCAGAGTGGCCAACCGCGGCACGTTCAGACCCTTGTCGCAGGAAAAGACCGCCGGCAGCCTGACCTCCCAGATTTCCTCGCCTCCCTCGACCCTGCGTCTGACCGCAGCCGTCTTCCCGTC
>JAOACM010000691.1 GCA_026417845.1 Planctomycetota bacterium
CCATAGCGCCTGAAACCGGCTCACCTGCGGAACGTCCACGCTTCGGAGGAGTATTTCGACGCCGCCAGCTCGGATCCTGTCGCTATCTCGGCAGCCGCCGGCCCGCCCATCCGCTCGACGCACAGCCCCGACGCGGCCAGGAACGCCTCGGCGAACCCGTCCATCCCGAATCGGGCCCCCAGCGAAGCGAGGCTCGTGAGGAACTCCCCGTGCCCGCGCCCATCCCTGTAGGCCGGAACCTCTGACGGCATAGGCAGCAACCGCTCGATCAGGCCGATGTCGGGATCGGCCAGGATCGAGCCGTGCAGGCAGAAGGCCCTGCGTTTGCGGGCCTGGGCGTGGCCGGCGAGCTTTCGCGGACGGCCGCCTACATTGACGGCGAGATCCGAGACGCCGGCGGGAAAGGCGCAGATGCCCAGGCGCCCCAGAGCAGACGCCGCCCAGCCGATGACCGCTCCGGCCGCCCCGGCTATCGTCTCCGACCCCGGTACCATCTCGTACTTGAGGAAAACCGAATAGTTCCAGACGCCCGGTCCGATTATTACCGCCCCGCCGCCGCTGAACCTGCGCACGACCGGCACGCCGGCCCGGCGCGCCTCCTCCACGTTGACCTCCCGCCGCGCAGCCTGCCCGGTCCCGATGACGACGGCCGGCGAGACCGGCGACCAGAAGCGGATCGCCGGCGGCGAGCGGCCGTCATTGACCGCCAGCAGTATCGCTTCCTCGATCCCGATGTCGGCAACCGGCCCCGAAGGACTCGTCCACGAAAAAGCCCGCGCGGCCGCAGATCCGTTCCCGCCCATGCGACTCACCGGGAAACGCAGTAGCGCAACCGGAGTTCCCGCGCCGCCTTCGTCTCGTCCACGCGACCGACCGGGGCGTTATGGGGCGCTTCGAGGAGCAGCTTGGGATTCTCCATCGCCTCGTCCGCGATCCTGTCCATCGCGTCGCAGAAGCGGTCCAGCGTATCCTTCGTTTCCGTCTCGGTCGGCTCAATCATTATGGCCTCTTTGACCACAAGCGGAAAATAGACCGTCGGGGGATGGTAGCCGAAATCTATGAGCCGCTTGGCGATATGCAGGGCGCGGACGCCTTTTTCGAGCATCTCCGGCGTTGGGCATATGACGAATTCATGCATCGGGGGCTTGGTTGTGGCAAGCCTGTAGCGCGCCGAGAGCCGCTTGCGCAGGTAGGCCGCATTCAGGACCGCGTGTCGGGCGACCGAGGCGAGATCCCCGGCGCCGTGCCGCCTTATGTATGCATACGCCTTGACCAGCACCCCGGCGTTGCCGTGAAAACCGCACACGCGCCCGATCGTCTTCGGCCGATCCTCCGCCAGTGCGTGCCAGTCGCCTATCTTCTTGACGTACGGCACCGGAAGGTAGTCAGCCAGCCGCGCCTTCACTCCGACCGGCCCCGCCCCGGGACCGCCGCCTCCGTGCGGCGTCGAAAAAGTCTTGTGAAGATTCAGGTGGACTACATCAAAGCCCATATCTCCGGGCCTGGCGATCCCGACTATGGCGTTCAGGTTAGCCCCGTCGTAGTACGCCAGCGCCCCCGCATCGTGGGCCATCCGGCATATGTCAAGTATCCGCGTCTCGAACAGGCCAAGCGTGTTGGGGTTGGTCAGCATTATGGCGGCGACGGAAGGATCCAGGCTGCGCTCGAGCGACTTCAGGTCAACTTCGCCGTCGTCATCGCCGGGTATCGTTGCCACCTCGAAGCCGCACATCGCCGCCGAGGCGGGGTTGGTGCCGTGCGCTGAGTCGGGCACCAGCATGCGGGTGCGTTGTGTGTCGCCTCGACTGTGATGAAAGGCACGCATCATCAG
>JAOACM010000692.1 GCA_026417845.1 Planctomycetota bacterium
GAGGAAGACCAGCTCGTCGGCGCCCGCCTCGCTGTAGGCCCTGCCGCACTCGACCGGATCGCCCGCATCCCGCAGCCTGACAAACGATGTGCCCTTGACCACCCTGCCGTCCTTGACGTCGAGGCACGGTATTATGCGCTTTGCAAGCATTCTTCCGCCTTCCTCTGCTGCCGGTCCGGACCCGCGATGCCTGCTCCGTAACCGTTTGCCGCCCCCGGGCTCGTTGTCAGAGTAGGGTTGAGGATATCCGCCCGGTTGCAGCACCATCATCGTCCCGTTCCGGACAGCCGCTATGAACAGCAGCCGCGACCCGGACACGGCAAACAGGCGCTCCGCTCCTGTACCCGGTCGCGCCACCCTGAATTCAGTGCTGCCGGGACCCGCACTTCTATTGCCCGATGCTCCAGTTTGTGAGCGCGGCGCCTGAGCGTACCCGCCCGCTATGGCGCAATTGTTATCCCGTTCGGGCGCGCCATTGCAACGGCAACCGCAACCTGAATGCGACAAACAGGTTGCCCCGCGCCGGCGCCCAGACCTCCGTGCCCCTGCCGGCCGCGGCGATAAGCCTCGTAATTGTCTGCCGGGTTCAGGCCGGCTTCCGTTTCAGGGGTTCAGCCCGGGGCTGCTGTTCGCAGTGGTGCGCTCGAGCGGGACAGCAACAGCGCTACCACATATGCCCGGCGTCCCTGTACCCTGCAAATACGGGGCGGCGAACAATTACTCAGCCTCTCCGCTCCTCCGCCATCCGGAGAAAGTTGCGGATCATCTTCAGCCCGGTCCCGCCGCTCTTCTCAGGATGGAACTGGAGAGCAAACAGCGTTCCCCGCGAGACCGCCGAGGCATAGGCGCCCCCGTAGTCGGTCTCGCCGAGCGTCAGGTCGGCGCGCGCCGGCTCGGCGCGGTACGAATGGGCGAAATAGAAGTACGCCCAGTCCTCGATGCCGTCGAACAGTGGCGACCCCCTGTTCTGACGGACGCGGTTCCAGCCCATGTGGGGGACTTTCAGCCCCGCCGCGAAGCGCGCCACTATGCCCGGCAACACGGCCAGCCCCCCGTGCTCGCCGTGTTCGAAGCTCTTTTCGAACAGCAGCTGCAGGCCCAGACATATGCCGAGGAACGGCCTGCCGCCCGCGGTGGCCGCTGCGGCAGCTTCCCTGACCGGATCCAGGAGTCCCAGCCGTCGCAGGTTGCCCATCGCCTTCTCGAACGCGCCAACTCCCGGCAGCACGACGGCGGCGGCCGCCGCGATGTCGCGGGGATCCGATGTGACGCGGACATCGGCCCCGCACCGCGCGAAGGCGCAGGCTACGCTCTTCAGATTTCCCAGACCGTAATCCACTACCGCTATCATGCCGGTTCCCCCGCCGGTCCCTGCCCTCCGGCCCCTGCCCTCCGGTCGCACGCCGGAAAATAACTGCTCCCTCCGCCCGCGCAAGTACGCTTTCCGGCCTTTCGGGCCATCCGTCCGTTTCCTCCCGATGCGCCGGTTCCCTCTGGGCCGGTTGCAGGGTGGTCCACATGTTATCAGTAACTGTTTGCCGTGCCCTGCGTTGAGCCGCAGCGGACAGGGCGGACCCACTTGTAGTAGTGCCATTGCTGGCCCGTTCGGACGCGCCACTGCAAATAGCGGCCACCAACTGAACGCGGTAAACAATTACATGTTACCAGAAAGGACGCAACGGGCGGCAGGCCTTGTCCCGTCTTCCGTTGAAATTCGGGGCGGCGGAGGGGAAGGTGCGCGTCAAACCTGCCCAAAAGCGTTTCCGGGAGGCGCCAGAAGCAGAAAAAAACAGCAGGAGACGCTGACCGGGCATTTACGCTTTTACC
>JAOACM010000693.1 GCA_026417845.1 Planctomycetota bacterium
GTCCAGGCAGCGGCGGAGCTGCTCGCGGGGCTCCGGACACCAGCGTTCGGAGCGTCGCAACAACAGCAACTCAACGCGTCGTTTCCGGGGTTCACCAGCCGGTTGAGGAGCACGAGCGGCGCGCTGACGGCGGCCGGGCGAGATTTGCTTGCCATCCTGGAAGACGCCGCGGCGCGCAACCCAGCCTTCGCACAGCTCGCGCAGCAGGCGGAGGCGCGGCTGCAGGCCAGCCGGCAGGCGGAAAATCTCCCCGCCTCTCAGCCGCCGCCCTCTGCGAGAACGCCGACTCCCGCGGTGGTGATCGTGCCTGCCCATCGGTGAACAGGAAGGCCGCTCTGCGACAGAATCGAACGATGGGAGAGCAAGATGACGCACAGGAAGAAAATCACACTGAACGACAATCTAAGGCGGGAGTATAAAGATCTCTTCGCCGCGGCCGCGATACGCCGCGAAAAACTTGGTGTTATTGACAGAACCATAAATCGGATATTGGACAATAGAGCCAGGTATGACGCAATATCAACGCAAACGAGCGTCCCGTGGTACTTCATAGCCGCCTTGCACAACATGGAATGCAACGGCAATTTCAGTAAGCATTTACACAATGGCGATCCGCTGACCGGACGGACGGTTCGCGAGCCGGCGGGACGGCCGCCGCCCCCGTCCCAGCCGCCCTTCGCGTGGCATGACAGCGCCGTGGATGCGCTTCAGTGCAAGGACCTCCACAAGGTGACGACCTGGGCGCTCGCGGACATCGCCTACCACGCCGAGCGCTACAACGGCTTCGGATATCGCCTCTACCATCCCGAAGTTCAGAGCCCGTATCTTTGGAGCTTCACGTCGCTCTATACGGCCGGGAAATACGTTTCGGACGGCAAATTCGACCCCCAGGCCGTCAGCGACCAAGTCGGCGTGATGGCCCTGCTGAAACGCATGTTGGAGCGGGGGATAATCACTGCTCCCGTCGGTGCCGAGCTGTCCTCCACGGCGGGACTGGCCGACATCTCCCCCGGGGAACAGGTTTCGGCGGATGTTGCGCCGTCGCCGGACGCCGCTCCAACCCCTCCAGCCTCGCAGGTACCGCCGTACCCCGGCCGCGCCATCCGCCGGGGAGACACAGGGCCCCACGTCGAGGCCGTCCAGCGCCGCCTTCTTGAACTGGGCCTCCATGGCGTCGGCTCCGCAGACGGGCAGTTCGGGCCGCGGACCGAGGAGGCCGTCAAGCTCTTCCAGGCGCGAGCCGCGACCCCCTCTGGCGCTCCCCTCGCGGTCGATGGCGTGGTCGGGCCGCAGACTTGGCGCGCCCTGTACGGACAAGGCGGCGTCGCCTCGCCTGCTGCGGGCGTCGTCGCTGCCAGCGACCTCGCACGCGAGGTTATCAGGATCGCCGAAGGCGAGCTGGGTGTTCGGGAAACACCCGGGCAGCCGAACCGCGGCGACCGCGTCGACCAGTATCTCGGCCGTGTCGGGCTCAAAGGGGAGCCGTGGTGCGTCGCGTTCCTCTACTGGTGCTTCGACGAGGCGGCGAGGAGTCTCAAGCGCGCGAACCCGATGGTGAAGACGGCGAGTGTCTGGGACCATTGGGACACAGCGCGGAAGCGTTCCGGCACGCTGGTCGTCCCCGCAGCCGAGGCCTGGGCTGACCCATCCTTGATCCAGCCTGGCATGATCTTCCATTTCGATACCGGAGGGCGAAAAGGCCACGCTGGCCTCGTGACGGACGTGCTCGAAAACGGGAGGATCGCGACGGTCGAGGGAAACACGGACGGTTCCGGCGGCCGCGACGGCAACGGTGTGTACCGGCGGGAACGCAATATCCGA
>JAOACM010000694.1 GCA_026417845.1 Planctomycetota bacterium
GACCTACCTCAGCGGCAACAACATGACGATAGGATTCGGCCTGTCCGCGGCGCCAGCAGCCTATGACAGCACGGGCCGGTCGAACTTCCAGATCAACACGCAGGGGACGGTCTAGCAGAAGGACACCCTCTCTGGTAATAACGCCAATACCGCGCACACCGACCGGTTCAACCTTAGCCTCGCCAACGGGAACTGGGCGGTCACTGAGTAAGGCATCATATCGTGACGTTCGGCGAACAAGGGGGGCGGATCGGCCGCCCCCCTTGCGTTTTCTGGTGGGCTGTCTCCCCGACCCGGCGCCTTGCCGCTCTCGCTTGCTGCCTCCGTCGCTTCAGCGACAGCCGTCTGTCTGCGATCCGGTCTGGGCGCTGTCGCTGGAGGACATGGTGCCCGTCCAGGCTCGGGGATCGAACACAAGCGCTATCATGGCCGGCAGGAGCACGGTCGCCCCGATCAGGGTCGTGACCATCCCGATGGACATCACCGCGCCGAGGCTCTGGATGCCGCGATGCGGATTCAACATTAGGACGGAGAACCCGACTATCGTCGTCAGCGAACAGCCGAGCATACACGTTCCCGTGCTGGTCCCCAGCAGCGGCTTGCATATGGCCGGGAAGCCGTCCTGGCGGAATCTGTTGAGCAGGTGGATGCCGTTGACCACTCCTATGCCCAGCAACAGCGGAAGGACGAAGATATTGGCCGCGTTGAACCTCAGACCCGCCAGCGCCATGACGCCGCATAGGCAGAGCATTCCGAAGCCGAGCGGGACCAGGGCCAGGACGGCCGGCACTATCCGGCGGAAATCGAGGAGAACTATCAGCAGTATAGCGAACACAGCATAGGCGCCGGCGATCTCGAACGATCTGCGCAGAAGCTCGACGAACTCGTACAGCTGCACCGGCGATCCGGTCACATCGGGCTCGACTTTCCTCAGCTCCGTAACGAACCTCGCCTGCGGCTCGCGTTCGAAGACGTTCTCCTTCGGGAATATCTGAAGGAGGTATTTGCCCGACCTGCCTATATACCTCGCGCGAAAAGGCGCCGGCAGCTCGTCCGCCGCCGCATCGGACGGATCGAGCCGCGATTCCAGGAAGCGGATGCTTGCCTCCAGCTCCGACAACATCCGCTCCTCCACGGCCGCCAGCCGCCCGGCCGTTTCATTCGCCGGTCCGGACAGCAGGCGCGCTGACAGCCGCCCGCATCTCCCGGCCGCGCGCCGCGCCGTCTTCGCCACTTCCGGATCGGGGGCGGCGACCGATCCGGCCACCAGACCGACCTGAAGGGCCGCCAGCGAAGCTGCCATGGTCCTGGGATGATCCGGCTGGCGCCGCCCCAGCGTAGCGAGTATTTTCCGCGCCGGTTCCCTCATTTCGCGCAGTATCGGCCGCTTCGCCTCGGCGTCCTCCGGCAGCGGAGTCAGGATGCTTTCCGTCTTCTTCACCACGGGCAGCGCCTCGAACTCGTCCCGCCTGCGCTTCAGCGTTTCCAGATCGTCATAACTGGCGATGGCAAATAGAAGGGACCCTTCCGCGTTGTCCAGCATGTGCATGGCCAGCCTTATGGATTCCACGCCCGGGGACTGCAGGTTGAGCATATTGTAATCGAAAGAAGTGCGTGGAATGCCCAGGGCGGAGGCGGCGGCCAGGATGGATCCCCCGGCAACGACAGGCACCGGCCACCGGACCGCCCAGCGCGCGCCGCACGGTTTGGAAAGCGCCCTGCATCGCCTGGGGGGCGGCTTGCATGCGGGCATCGTCCATCCAGAACGCCCATTCGGGCGCGGGCACGTGCACCTTGGCGCGCGGCAAGGTCAGCCC
>JAOACM010000070.1 GCA_026417845.1 Planctomycetota bacterium
ACCCACGTGTGCGGCCAGGACCATGTCGTCGCTTTGCACAGCGCCTCGGCAAGCTTCGACGGCACCTCCGCCGTGGACGCCTCGTCCCAGATCATCGAAAACATCCCCGTCAGCGCGCTGTAGGCCAGCCGCCCGGCTATGCCATCTATGCCGCCGGGAGTCACGAAATGCACCGAGTTGCCAAGGCCGGGGAAGTAGTGCGGGTCGGCCAGCGGCATCGAGACGCGGCCCATTATCTCCTCGACGCCCGCTCCCGGCCTGGCCGCCCAATCGAAGGCGGCGCTGCCGGAGTTGTCGCCGTCCACGAGGCCCTTGACCGCCCACGCTTCGTCCTTCGGCAGCTTCACCCCGACCTTATCCGCAAGCTCCTTCAGCTCCCACGGCTCCCACACCTTGCGGAAATCCATGAACAGCGGCGGATTGCCGCCTGTCAGCGCGGAGAAGAACAGCATCGTAAGCAGTCCTTGGACGTCAGCCTCCGTGGCGAACGGCAGCGGCGTCTTCCGGCCGCGATGGTCGAAGGTCGAGTTGAAGAACGATTCCATCGCATCGGCGACGGGCAGCGGTATGCCGCGCAGGTCCGATCCCCACTCGAGCTGGCTCATGAACCCGCCGCCGACCGCGTTCAGGTCCTTCAGTATATCGCGGACGACAAGATAGAGGGCCAGGCTGAGATCGAACCTGTCCGAGTCGGCCTGGTCGCGCAGCTCCAGCCGCTTCCCCACATGTTTGTCCACGAACGCCCTGAGCGCACGCAGCTCCTTCGGATTCCAGGCCTTCTTTGCGAGCATGTCGGACAGCAGCTTCATGTCGAGGCGCGTTATCTCGATCCCGAAACGCTCGCGCGTCGCGATAACGTGCGCCAGCGCGGTCTCCATGCCCATCGAATCGTGGCCGAAGACGACGACGCGGCGGCCCTTCAGCGCCTGGGTCGTGACGGCCGCGAAGCACCAGTCCGCCAGCGCCTCGGCTGTTTTGTCGGTCATTACCGGGTTCATGCCCGTGTCCGGCCATGTGCCGACGTTCAGATGGACCAGCCGGCCGCTCTGGGCCAGCGCCCCGTTCGTAGCGTGAGCGAAGACCACGCCGGGCTTCGGTCCGCTGTTGCCGACCGTAAGGTTGAACGGCGTATCCTTCGGGAACTGCTGGAGCAGGGAGATTACCGACAGCTGGGGGAAAGCCCACGTGTCGGGGGCGCATACGATGACCTTTACCCCGGCATCCTGGAACTGTCTTGCCACGTTGTCGGCCTGCGGCTCGCCGTCAACAAGCGTCGGCGACCAGACTACCCTGGCGGGCTTGCCGTCCGGGAGCTTCACGCGCGAGGCGATCGCATCCGCAACCATCCTTACGACGTTGATGCAGCGCTTGCGGCTGTCCTTGTCTATCCGCGGGTCGCCGGCGCTGAAAACACCTATAACCGGCGCGCCTGCTACAGGCTTGCCCTCTCCCTCAGGTAATCGTAGCGCCCTCGCCATGGCCTTCCCTCCTCGCTTCGTGCCACGCCGCAGCCCCGGCGCCGACCCTGCGCCAGCGACCGGCCCCCATCCCTCCTTCGCGCCGCATCATCAGGGAGACAGAACGCAGACTCCTGGCCCGCAACCGCTCCGCCCCCGCCTCCGGCCGCACCGCCGCCTGAGAATCTATACCAAAAACTCCGGGCGAGGCACTCCGGGTTCGATACTGCCCTCCCTTCCTGTCCGGAGGTTTCTGGACAGGCTCCAAGTTATGTTTTATCGTCCGCCCCCGCAACTTCAAACGCCGGGTGCTGCGCGGCGGCTTCGGCCATTGCAGACCCATGACCGCCCGCTAAACTGTCCCCCCGAATCGTTCCCCGCAACCGGCGGGCGAGGGGGGCTGTGCCAGCGGAGGACGATGCCGTGACATGCGCTTCGCGCGCATGCAGAGAATCGCTGGCGTCCGGACCGCCTGCCGGAGCGGGTTCTGAGGCGCGGCGGTCGCCGCCGCCATGGGGGAAGGGACCATGTCTTGCGATTCAGCGAAACTTCAGATGCTCAGGGAGAAAGCCAGGGCGATACGCCGCTGGTCGTGCATCATGACGGCCGAAGCGGGGTCGGGCCATCCCGGCGGCTCGCTTTCGGCTGCCGACTTGTTGTCGGCGCTCTACTTCCACGTGATGCGCCATGATCCTGCCAATCCGGGCCGGCCCGACAGGGACAGGTTCATACTGAGCAAGGGGCACGCCTGCCCGGCCCTGTATGCGGCGCTTTATGAGGTCGGGTACCTGAAAGGCGTAGACATGAAGAGTCTCCGCAGGCTCGGCAGTCCTCTCCAGGGGCACCCGGACAAAAGGAAGCTGCCGGTCCTCGAGGCATCCACAGGCTCGCTCGGTCAGGGGCTTTCCATCGGCATCGGCATGGCGCTCGCCGCGAAAATGGACGGCAGGAGCTATCGGACCTACGTGATGCTCGGAGACGGCGAATGCGACGAGGGCCAGATATGGGAGGCGGCCATGTGGGCCGGCGCGAAAAAGCTCGATAACCTGACCGCTATCGTGGACTACAACAAAATACAGCTCGATGACTTCGTCAGAAACATTGTGGACCTCGAACCGCTCGAGGACAAGTGGCGCGCCTTCAACTGGGATGTTCAGGGCATTGATGGCCACGACATGTCGAAGATAGTTGAAGCCTTTGAGCGAGCCGCGGCCGTCCGCGGGAAACCGCAGGTCATAATAGCGCACACGGTCAAGGGCAAGGGCGTCTCGTTCATGGAAAACCAGGTCAAGTTCCACGGGATCGCGCCGACGAAGGAAGAACTGGCCAGAGCGCTCGCGGAACTGGACCGCGCGTGACACGCCCGATACCGGCAGGCGGCAGCGCCGCGGTGTGGGGAAGCGGGGGACGAAAAACCTGTCCGGAAACCCCGCAGGGGAGCGGCATCGAGGACCTGAGTCCCGCGTTCGAGGTTTTGAATGTAACCGAAGAAGTAATGGCCTGCGGCAGACCCGGCGCCCATTGGCAGGAGGGGCGCGGATGGCCGGGAACGGCCGGACCGGAACCGGCCGGTGGCGATGGAGGACCTGACGGATGCCGAAGATTGAGTTTCCGATGGGCAAGGCCACAAGGGATGCTTATGGGAAGGCGCTCTTGCGTCTCGGCAAGGAGATGCCCAATCTCGTGGTGCTGGACGCCGACCTGAGCAAGAGCACCCGCACATCCAAATTTCAGGAGGCTTTTCCGGACAGGTTCTTCAATATAGGAATAGCGGAAGCCAACATGGCAGGGATAGCCGCCGGGCTGGCTTCCTCCGGCAAGGTGCCGTTCATATCGAGCTTCGCCTGCTTCCTGATGAACAAGGCCTTCGACCAGCTCAGGATGTGCGTCGCCTATCCGAACATCAACGTCAAGGTCGCGGTGACGCACGCGGGCATTTCGATAGGCGAGGACGGGCCCAGTCAGCAGGGCATCGAGGATGTGGCGCTCGCTCTGGCCCTGCCCGGCTTCGTCGTGCTGGTGCCCGCCGACGAAGTCGCGGCCGAGGACCTTGTGGCCGCCGCCGCGAAGCACATCGGTCCCGTATTTGTCAGGCTCGGGCGGGCCGAAGCTCCGAAGGTGTATAAGGAGGGGGATCGCTTCCCGATCGGAGGCTCGAAGACGCTCCGCGAAGGGACGGACGTGGCCATAATAGCCAACGGACTGCTGGTGGCCGAAGCGGTGAAGGCTGCCGGCATGCTCGAGGATGAAGGCATATCAGCCGGCGTAATTGACGCCTACTCGATCAGGCCGCTGGACGAAGCCTCGATCTCCGCGGCGGCACGAAAAGCGGGGGCAGTCGTTGTCGCCGAAGAACATCTGCTGGATGGCGGCCTGGGCTCGCGCGTCGCCATGGCTCTCGCCCGCTCCTTCCCGGTGCCGATGGAATTTGTGGGCCTCGACAACACGTACGCCGAAAGCGGCAGCCCGGCCGAACTGCTCGAGAAATACCGCCTCACCGCGCCGTGGATAGCCGAGGCCGCGCGCAGATCCATCTCGGGAAAGAAGACCGCGCGATCCGGCGGCCGGCGCCAGGGTGGCGGCCGGCGGTAGAACTTCCGCGGGGACCGCCCCGATCTCCCGGGCGCCGGAAGGCTCGCAAGACGACCGCCGGCAGCGGATGGATCGTTGCTGCGTGCCGTACGCACGCGAGACGCCGCGACGCATGGCCTCGGCAGCGCGGTTCGCAACTTCCAGCCAGAGGGATCCCCTGCTTACAGGTTCGCCAGCAGGATCATCGGCAGGCCGATGCCGATAAAGAAACCGTAGATGGCGTCGAACCAGAAGAACGACAGCGCGTGGGCGATGTAAATGAGCACCACCAGCGGGTAGCTCAGGATCGCCAGCGGGTTCAGTTCGCGGGCGGCCTTGCTGGCCTGCTTCCACAGCGACGAGCCGTCTTCCGGGGACGGGAACGCGTGCATCCCTATCGAGACGCCCAGCCACAGGTGCAGCATGATCAGCGGATCCGAGATGCCGAAGGCCTCGTACGGGACGAATACCGGAAAGCATATGAACATGCACAGGAGCGAATTCACGAGGAACGGACCGACTGACACCAGGAAAGCGGTGTTGAAATCCTCGATCTTCTCGTGGAGCACGTAGCCGGCGGGATTGCCGAGGCGGAAGAAACACACATCCAGCACGGCCACGCGCCGCAGCTTGCAGAAGAACATGTGGGCGGCTTCGTGGACTATGACGCCGGGGAACGTGGCCACCGAAACCAGGAAGCCGGGTATTATCACGTCCGCTTCTCCTCAGCCGCCTTCTTCGCCCCGCCGCCCTTCCAGCCGTCCGGGAAACGCCTCTTGAACTCCTGGGAGTCTATGATCTCCTTCGCCTCCAGCCGGTAGAGGATACGGTCCTTCCACGATCGCATCTCTTCTCTGTCCATATCTCCGGAAGCCTCGGCGCGATCGAGGAACTCCAGCGCCTGCTTCCTGTACTTTTCGTCCCCCGAAACGGCGAACTTGCAGGCGCTGGCCGACGCCATGAGGCCGCAGGCGAGGCCGTCGTTTCCCTTCAGCTTGTACAGGGCCGTCGCCTTCTCCAGCATCCTGTCGTAGTCCTTCTCATCGAACGCCACGTTCGCTTCGCATACCAGCGTCCAGAACTCGGCCGCCTCCCGGATGGAAGATAATCCTCCGGATCGCCGGAACGCGGCGGCGGCCTCCTTGTATTTTTCGTCCTTTAACAGCATCAGCCCCTCGAAGAAATCCGCCATCGCCCGCAGTTCGGCCTTTTCGGGTACGTTCTCCGCCGCCGCGGAATAGTAGCGGTGCGCATCTTCAATCCTGCCACCCTTCAATGCGGTAATGGCCCGGCGTGCTTTGATGTATCCGGCCATGAAGCGCCAGTTGCGTGCGAAGGAAAACAGCGTCAGCAAGACCAGGGCCGCCAGCCCGAGCTTTACCCACGCCGGGTACGGCCGGTTGCGGTAGCGCTCCCCGCATACCTCGCATATGGGAACGCCCGCCAGCTTCGGTATCTCCTCGTGGCCGAAGTCCCGCTCGCATTCGACGCACACGGTCGGATCGAGCTGGCGTTCCATTCTGTCACGGGGTATCCTGCGTTCGCTCATATACGCGAGGGCGCAGTCTTTGCAGTAGATGTGCGAACGGAGGAGAAACGTTTAGCCCATGGGGAAGGACCGGCCGCAGGTTTCGCATGCCGCCTGTTTCATATTTCGTGCCCCCGCCGCGGATTTTCCGCGAAATGGTACGTTTGAGCCGACGGCATCTCAAGTAAAAAAGCGGATGCGCAAGCCGGTTGCGCTGTCGGTCCGCAGAAACCGCTGTCAGAGAGGACGCGAGGAAGCGGGCGCGGAGATGTACGCGCAGGCTTGCCTCCGCCTCTCTCTGAAAAACGCCTGGGGTAAAAATCGCGAAAAACGCAATTTGGCTGGAGCGCGTTCGCTCTGGATGGCTGGGGTAAGCCCCCGGCCGCCCGCGCAAATCTCTCTCCCGCGCGGAGACATCGCAACCGGCTCCGGATGCGCTCCGCGCCACCGGAGGGGCGAATCTCCTTGCGCGCTCCGGCGCGAAAAGCTAAGGATGCACCTCCGGCCTGACAGACGTAGAAGCGCCGGGGTGGGCCCGGCGGGAGCAGAAGCCGGACCGGGCCGTTGCGCTGCGGATCGGCGGGAAATCCGGAAGGGCGAACGGGGAGGGAGCGCATGCCGCTGACTAATCGCGAAAATTATCTGCGTAATGTGACGATGAGCGGGCCGGAGTGGATTCCGTACGAGATGCACATATCGGGCGCTTCGTGGAACCAGTATCGCGGAGAGATGGAAGAGGTGTGCGTCCGGCATCCGTTGATATTCCCGGGATTCGAAAGGGGGAAGCAGAAGTATGAGGATCACGAGTTCGATCCGGGAAACGAACCCCGCCGCAGGATAACCGACGCATGGGGTTGCGAGTGGGAATTCGCCGTGGGCGGCCTGGAGGGCGTGGTCGTCAAGCACCCGCTGGCCGACTGGTCGGCGCTCGCCTCCTACAAGGCGCCGGACCCGGAAATCACTGAGGACAGGGGGCCGGTCAATTGGGGAGACAGACGCCGGAGAGTTGAGGAAGCCAGGGCCAAAGGCAAGCTGACCACAGGAAATCTGCCGCACGGATTCCTCGTAATGCGCATGCAGTATCTTCGCGGTTTCGAGAACAGCATGGTTGATTTTGCCACGGAAGACGAGAATCTTCAGCACCTTATTGATATTGTGAATGAGCATAACCTGAAGCAGGTGGAGAAGTGGATATCCTTTGGTGTGGATGTGCTTCGGGCCGGCGAGGACCTCGGCACTCAGACCCGGCCGATCATGCGCCCGGAGACATTTCGCAAGTGGATAGTACCTGCCTATAAGAAGCTGTTCATACCGTGCCGGAAGGCCGGCATCCATGTGGATCTCCACAGCGACGGCCGCGTGCTGGAGCTGATAGACTGCTTCCTGGAGTCCGGCGTGGACATTGTGAACCCGCAGGATCTTGTGAACGGCATAGACAACCTGGCGCGCGAGGTAAAGGGCCGCTGCTGCATCAGGCTCGACGTGGACCGTCAGAAGATAATACCATTCGGGACCGCGCGCGAGATACGGGAACTGGTCGAGGAGGAAGTCAGGAAACTCGGATCGCCCGCCGGCGGCCTCTCGTTCATCGCAGGCATCTACCCTCCGACCACGCCGGCCAACGTGGATGCCCTCTGCCGGGCCTTCGAGGAATTCCGGACGTTCTGGTGGGACGGCCGCGCGCGGGAGAAGGCCGCCGGGACGGGAAGGGCAGGGGCGGGGGCGGAAAGACGGGAAGTTATTGGAGGGGCGGCGGAGACCGCCGGGAAGCCGGACGGTGCGGAGCCGGAGGCGCAAGGGAAGGCAGGGTCGAAGGAGGCGAAGAGAGCCGGCGGACTGAAGCCGGGGAAACGCGGCGGGAGCGCGCGGCGCCGGCGATGATCCGTCGCCCCAGCTTTGTTGTGTTATTCGCAATCGTTGACGGCATCCTGCCCTCGGGCACATCCTCCGGAGGACGTGCCGGGGAGGAGCCTGTCCATGATGGAAGTCGGACGCTATTGATCAAGGAGCCGCAAAATGCACGCATCCGGACGCGGCGCATGGGTTCTGATCGCGGTCCTGTTCCTCGCCGGTCCAGGTGCCGGGCGGTCGGCGACCGGCGCCGATGTCGCGACGCTGGAGGCGAAGGCCAGGGCTGCCATCGAGACGGCCGCGAAGGCCGAACAGAGGCCCTTCGAGGTAAAGGCGCCCGAACAGCCTTATGTCCCCACCGACGGGGACAGGAATCGCGGGTGGGTGGTCTACGTCCCGCCAGTGCACGTCTGGTTCGAGGGGCGGGCGCCGGCGGCTTCGGAGGTCACGGACCGCGTCGCCATCCGGGCTGCCAGGGGGGAGATCGAGCCGGCGCTCCTCGCCGTTCAGGCGCTCGGCAGGGGCGGCCGGCTGACGCTGCGTGTCGCAGAGCCGATGCCGGAAGGGCTGAAGAATTGTCGCGTCGAATGCCTCCCGGTGGTCATGGCGCCGCTGTCCGAACGGACGCGACTCCAGAGCGGCGGCAACATGGACTCCCTTAAGGGGAAGCCCTCGTACCGCGTCGTCGGGCTGTGGCTGGCGGACGAGGGCGCCATGGAGGTGCCCGACGGGGCCGCCCGTGCGTGGCTGGTGCGGGTCCGCGTCCCCGCGGATGCCAGGCCCGGCTCGTACACCCTGGGGCTGCGGTGGCTGCCCGAAAAAGGCGGGGACCCCGTGGCGGAAGCGCGCCTGGAACTGACGGTCCTGCCTTTCGAACTGGCCGATCCGTGGGGGCGCGGCTTCGTGCACGGAGCATTCTGCGCCGGGGCGGACTTCGGCGAGGCCGAATTCCGCCAGATGAAGGAGCACGGCATCGAAGGCATCCAGTGGTTCTGGGGTCACTTCGGGATGAACCTGAAGAGGGACGGCGACAGGCTCGTGCTGGACTTCGCCGATCTGGACCGCATGGTCGCCGCTTTCAAGAAGGCCGGCATGCGCGGCCCGCTGGTCTTCGGCCTGGGCAACGATTCGTGCGGGCACTACGAGACGAGGATCTGCCGGCTTTTCGAACGGCCGATGCAGCCGCAGGTGGAGCGGGATCACAAGGTCGTTAAACTCGCTACGCTGGACGACAGGGAGACCGGACGGCTGATGGTCGAAGGCCTGCGGCAGCTCTTCGATCACGCCAGGAGCAACGAGTGGCCGGAGATCGTGGTGATGCCCTACGACGAACCGACCGAGCGGCTGATGAACGAGCATCAGCGGATGGTAAAGCTGTTCCGGGAGCACTTCCCGAAAGTTCGGCTGTACGGGTGCACCATGAACCGCCTGTCATGGGCCCGCCAGCTTCTCGACACCGATATCCTGGTCTGCAACGGGAGCTGGCCGGAGATACTCAAGCTGGCGCGCGAGCACAAGCTGTCCTGCTGGTTCTACGGCGGCGTCACCGCGGCCGCCGGTTATGATGCAAATCGTCTGAAGTACGGGTGGCGTCCCTATGCGCACGGCGCCGACGGGATGTGGTTCTGGAGCTACAACTACGCGACCGGGGATCCGTACGACGAGTTCGACGGTCCCCGTCCGGATTCGGCATGGATCATCTGCTGGCCCCCGCTGGAGAAGGGCGGGCCGGCGACGGAATCGCTCCCCTATGAAGGCATGCGCGAAGGTGTGGACGATGTCCGCTACTCGATGACTCTCGAGGCGATTCTGAAAGACGCCAGAGGCGGGGCGGCCGATGCGATCCGCGCCGAGTTTGAGAAACTCCGCGCCCGGATGGCCTCGGATCCGGCCGGCAACGCGCAGGCGGACGAGGCCCGGACGCGCATCGTGGAGTGGATACTGAAGCTCCGGACGCCGTAGCGGTTTCTGGCGGCAGCCCGGCGATACCGAAGATGCGGCCTTCCCGCAGGCCCCTTGGGCATTCGCACCGGCTCCGCAGGCGCAGGCCGTCCCGGCAGCGACCATCGCCGCGGCCGCGCCACGCCCTGGCGCAGTTACTGTGCCGCGGCGCACCCGCACCGGTCCGGCTCCGGGTTTACCCTCCAAGCTCCACGCACCGCTTCCGGTAATGCAGGTAGTTCTCCAGACTGACCTCTTCCGGCACGCCGTGGTCGCACGTCGGGACGTAGCCGCCCCTGGCACGCATGACCGGCAGGATGCGCTCAAGTTCCCGGTCTATCGCATCCTTCCCCCGCGCCAGGACGCGCTTGTCAATTCCCCCCTTGATGACCATGTCCGGATACTCGCGACCGGTCCTCACCACGTCGCAGCCGGAAGCGACCTCGAACGGGCTCATCACATTCAGCCCGATCTCCTTCCGGTACACGGGAATGACCGGATCGGCGTACCCGTCGGTGTCCACGTGGACGAACAACTTCCTGGTCTTGTCTATCTGGCGACTCTTCAGGTTGGCTATGAGCTGCTGGTAGTACGGCATGAGGAATTCGCGCATCATGTCCGGCGATATGAGGGGGCCTTTGTTGTAGCAGATGTCCTCGGCGAAGAATATCTCGTCCACCGTCACATGCTCCTGGTGCCATGCTGTTACCGCGTCGGCGAGCGCCAGCCACGTCCGCATGCAGTCGTGGATGAGGTCCGGGGCGTCATAGAACATGTACAGCAGCGCCTCGGGTCCCATAAGGCTTCTCAGGTACATGTACCCGCCGATGACGTTCTGGACTATTATCTTTCCGTCCCGCGCCGCAGCCCTGGCCTTCTCCATGCGGGCCGGAAGGTCAGCGCGGCGTTCGGGGGAATCCGGGTCGAGGCGCCACCTGACATTCTCCTCCCAGGTCCTGCGGTCCTTGACCGGGTGCTCAAGGTATTCCGGCATGAAACCGGACCTGCGCCCCTTGAAGCACAGCACCTTCCGGCCGGCGAAGTCTTGGACGACTTCGTGGTCTCCGCGGTCCTCGATCACCTTCTCCTCGAACTTCGGCACGAATGCCGCCTCGCACCAGCCCAGCTGGCCCAGCGAGTGCGACCCTGGCGGGTCGTACTGGAACACCCTGGCATAGTCGGCATCGGCCGGCAGTCCCTGCTCTTTCCATCGCTCCTTGCAGTAGAATCCGAACTCGGTCCGGTAAAGCGGAGCGCCCGGCGTGATAGCGTACGTATCGCGCAGTTTGCGCGCGCCCTCGCTCATCTTCTCGCGCGGGACCATCCCGTGGATGCCGTCGGCGATTTCTTCTCCGGACATGGCCGCAACCTCCCCGCGAACGGGCCGGCAGCCCGTCCGCGATATTCCTCCTCCACCCCCGCCGGCCTGCGTCATTCCGTCCGACGATCCGGCCGCAACAGGGAGACGTTTCCACAGGTCTTACGGGAGGACGCGGACGCTGGCTTCTCTCCATTTGCGTTCCCCGCGATTTTTACCACCGGCGCGTTCCCGGAATATGCCGGACGGGGACCGGCACGCGCCTCCCCGCGCCTGCTCCTCCGCATCCTCTCCGGCGGCCGCTCCCGCGAGTCCACAACGCAACGGACTTCCGTCCGACCGGTCCGGCCGGACTGGGCCTTTCCGCCGGGTGGAAATGGTCATCGCCGGAAGCGGTCACCCGGCCCGCTTCGCGACGATCCGGTCAATCCACGCCCTGGCATTGCCGTAGAAGAAGCGGTCCAGGTCCGCAGTTCCCGGTTTGACCGGCAGCTGGGCGAAAATCCTCTGCCAGTAGCAGATCTGGTACTCGATCTGGTTGGGCCAGCCGTCCGCGTATTCCGGCGGGAATACCGCCGTAGTGGTGTCGGTGGACCACGCGAAACAGGTCCAGGCGTCCGGCAATCCGTACATGCATGCGTAGAGCAGGCGCGGGTCGCCTTGGAGGAGATGCCGTATGCCGCCCGATGCATCCCAGATCAGGTTGGGCGAACACTGGCTGGCGCGGAAGGCCGCCGCCACATCGGGATTCCCGAGATGCGCGCCCTGGATCAGGAGGTCCGGATAGCGGTTGGCGAGCGTGTCCAGCATGTCCGCCCGCATCAGGCTCATTCCGCACCCCGCCTCGATCTTGTGTTCGCTTCTGCCGAGCACGCCCGTGTGAAACAGGCAGGGCATGCCGTAGTCCTGGGCCAGCGAAAGGATGGGATCGTAGACGCGGTCGTCGTAGGGGTATCTGGGATGGATAAACTTCAGTCCCCAGAAACCCAGGTCGCGGGCGCGCCGGACCTGGTCGGAGTCCCCGGTGCGCAAGTCCAGCCTGAAGAACGGGATGATGCGCTCCCCGATCTTCCCATACGTCCCGGCTCTCCGCAGATCATCCTTTCCGGCTCCGCGATCGAATATCAGATGGATGCATTCGACCCGGTACCGATCGAGCAGCGGGAAAAGGATGTCCAGCGTCTTCGGATCCCCGCGGTAGTGCACGTGAAGGTCTATCAGCTTTTCGACCGGCGCAGCCCTGCGCCCTTCCCAGTCGAAATCCGTCAGTCTCGGATCGAGCGGCCCCCCGGATTCGCGATGCATCGTTGCCTCATTCGTGGACTTTTCGGATCGTCGGCGGCGGATTTCCGCGGCCGTAGGCTTTCCCTTCACTCAGATGTTCTCCACTCGATCCGTCCACGCCGTACTACGGGGCCGGATTTTCGGCCAGCCGGTCCGGCGACGGCATTCGGTTCAGGTCCGGCCCCTCTTCTACTGGACCATGTAAGGGTGCCGCGAAGCCTTGGCCCCCGCGGAAGTTTTCGGATGTGCTCTTATGCGCCATTTGCCGTTCCGCATGAGATTGCAGATCGAACAGAGCGACAGAACCTTCCGCCTTTACTTGGAGGACGGAATGAATCGTTCGTATTGTTCCAGTTTTCCGCCATCCATGCAGCAGATGATTATCTCCCTGCCCAGGGGGTCTATGTCCTTCTCGAGGAAAAGCGCCAGGTTTTTCCTGAAGAATTCCCAGAAAATCTGGGCGCCCTTGTCGTAGGCTTCCTCGCCCACCTCGGGCTGTGTTTCTACCTGGAGGAGAGAGCGATCTATCATGCGCCCCTCAAGCTGCAGATTCGACAATGTATAGCCTAGCAGCGGGCAGCGGGCGGGCCGCAGCTGGTCGGGCCGGAAATTAGCCACGCCGCGCCTGGCGAGATAATCGCGGGCAATCCATTGCGGCATGAAGCCTACGCGCCATGCTCCTATGTTCTGATTCGGGCAGAGGATGTATCGCATCCTCTTGTGCTCCACGAACTGACGCAGAAGGAGATTGGCCTGCGCCACCCGCCTCCCGGCGGCAAAAGGCCAATAGGATCCAACCCCCTCCGACGTCATCCCCTCGGTTTCGACTATGCTGGGATTAGCGTGACCGCGCGGCGCTACCAGTCTCCACAACCAGGCCAGCGCCGGGGGAAGC
>JAOACM010000695.1 GCA_026417845.1 Planctomycetota bacterium
CCGTCCCGGACTCCGGGCCTTCCGCCGGAATCCCCGCCCGCGGCGCTATGGTACCGTTCGCAGTTCTACGGCACCGGCGCCGTCTCCTCGGCCGCATAGGAAAGCGCGGCCTTGAAAAGCCGCCGCTGGTCGGCGTCCAGAATGTAAAGCCCTGTATCCGATACGGCCACCCCGCGCGGGTTGACCAGATGGATACCGCCGCATCTGGGATCGGCGTCGTCTATGTTTCCGTAGCGCCCGAACCGCGCCACAAGGTTACAGTTGGCATCCAGCACCAGGACGGAGCACAGGTGCCGCGTAGGAATCCAACTCCGCGCGTAACCGTCGAGATCGAAACGATTGTGATTGCAGGAGCAATCTCCTCCCGATGCGTTCGAGATGCCGGCAAAGGCCCACAGGGCCTTGATCTCCCGCTGGCCGACCTTGACGGGCCGGCCCTCATCCAGGGCGAACTTCCCGCTTCCCAGCCCCCGGAATTTGAGCAGCGTGCCGTGCCCGCCGAAGACGCGGTATCCGACCTTCACGTCGGCGATCCCGTAGAGTTTGTCCTGGCCAGGCGGCATAACGCCGCCGGCCACGATATAGAGGTTCCCGTCGCGGTCCATGCGCACACCGTGGCCCCAGAAAGCCGCCCCAAGGGCATCGGCGTTGAGGAGCTTCCCTTCCAGCGTCCAGACCTGCACGACATTGTCCTTGTCCGTACACTTGTGCGCGGCGCACCACTCCGGCTTGCGTTGCTGCGGGATGACAACGATGTGGCCCGACAGGCTCACATCGAAGCCCGGATCGTGGACGTTGCTGCCCCCGAGGCCGCCGGTCCAGATCGCTTCGGAAATTCCGTTCCTGGAATCCAATACCGCGGCCGGGAGGCGATCCCACCAGCCCCCCTTGGGCATCACGCCTTCGATGGATACTTCCCCGGAGCCGGCGTCCTTCAGGGCGCGCGTTTCCGACTTGTCCGTAAAAGGCACGCCCTTCCAGCTGCGATCCACCCGGATCATGAACCAGGAGCTGTGAAAAGCGCCGCAAGTCAGATAGATGAGTCCATCCGGCCCGAAATCCATTTCTGAAACGTTGCTCCAGGCACCTCTGCCGGGTTCGCCTTTGGCGCTTTTGTTGAACTCTGCATCAAACTGGCCGGTCTTGCCGCTGTAACGCATAACGAAGCCGCCGGGGGTACCACCCGGAGTCATCCAGTAGATATCCTCGCTGACCGGATCCACCGCGATCCGCGGAGGACCGTCGAAGGCGGTCGGGGTTGTCGTCGGGGCAAAGTCCAGCTTGCGCGGGGGCGCCTTGTCGGAAAAGAGCGGCGTGAGCTTTTCGACGATCTTCTTGATGGCCGCATCGTCTATCCCCTCGTGAATATTGAAACCAAAAGGAGAAAACCAGACACCCACCGGTATCTTCTCGCCCCATACCGTAGTTGCCAACCGGGTGGTCGTTCCCGCCAGGACATCCGGCGGTGTGTCCATTGGAGGCGGGAAGATCGTGCGAAAGTACTTGCCGTCCCGCTCGATGCAGGTGCCTTTCTTGGGAGCCCAGGCAATGTCCCGTTCGTACTTTGCCTGCAGCCCCAGCGAAACCCGGACCTTACAGCCCGAAGGGGCCTTTTTGAAATCGTCCGTCAGCCCGTCCCACTCGATCCTCTGGGAGAGGGAATTCTGCTGGAACGGATGCGGCGCGTTCGGGCCCAGAACGCCTGAGGCCAGATGCCGCACGATCTTTCCGTCAGGCCCGACTATCGCCACAGTCGCGTCGCATTTGCCCTTCGACGCGAAGGTTATGACCCACTTGTCACCCTGCTTCTCCAC
>JAOACM010000696.1 GCA_026417845.1 Planctomycetota bacterium
ATACGGCTATGGCTATGGATACGGTTACGGTCGCGGATATGGGTACGGATACGGGTACGGCTATGGCCCCGGGCACGAGGCGGCGGAGAGACAGCGGGCGGCAGAAGCAACAAAGCGGCAAGGCGGCTGGAACGAATCCGCCAGATGAACGACGCCATTAAGGCTGGCGGGAGCAGGAGAAACGGCGCGGACTGTCCGCCATCTCTTGCCCTGCCCTCTTTCCGGATTGGAAAGGGAGCGGCGGGAGGCGTCCCCGGCGGAACATCACACCGGTAAACAGTCGCAGCGGCGGAAGCCTGGAGGCCTGTCGCGCCAGAGGGGACGGCGGCGCAGAAGCGGGCAGACCGCAGAGTCGCCCCGCGGGGAAAGAGAAGATGGGAATCGGCGAGGCGGATATATCCATCACCACCGATTTCCACGACGACGGCGGGCCTATAGAGCCGCGCTTGGCGATGTTCGCCGAGGCCGGTTTTACCCACATCCACTGGTGCGAGCATTGGTCACGGGATTTTCTGTACGAAGATTTCTATACGGCGGGCGTGGGGCGCCTGCTTGACAGCTATGGATTGAAGCTGCTGGACACCCACGGAGCGCAGACCGCATCAGCATCGCCGGCCGTGGCGGACGAAACTGTACGCCGGCGGGGGGTTCGCCTGCTGGAGAACCGGATCCGGTTCACCCGCATGCTTGGAGGAGATTGCGTCGTCATCCACCCGCCGCCGGGAGACGCGGCCGATCCGGCGAAACGCGGCGAACTGTGGGCCGGACTGGCCAGGAGCATCGAGCAGGTGGCGCGCATATGCGAGGATTCCAAGGTGCGCCTGGCGCTGGAGAACGCCGCCGCTCCGCGCCCTCCGGAATTCGATGCGCTTTTCCGCTCCTTCCCTCCGGACCTGCTCGGCTTCTGTTTCGACTCGGGCCACGCGAACATCTCCGGCGAGTCGGATCTGGTCGAGATATTCGGCAACAGACTGGCCGCCCTGCACCTGCATGACAACTGCGGGACCAGGGACGAACACGCGCTTCCCGGCGACGGCACGGTTTCCTGGGGCCGCGTCATCTCGGCGCTTCGCGCTGCGCGCTACCGGAAGCCGGTAAATCTCGAGGTGGGGATTGCCAACTCGGGTCTTTACGACGGCGTCGCCCCGGCGGACTTCGTGCGGGAGGCCTTCAGAAAAGCCACGGAACTGATACGCAGCTCCGGAGCGCCCCCCTTCTGACCGGACCGGTCATTCCGCCTCTTCGAGCCTGTCCTGGAAATCCGGACGCGAAGTTTTCGGGTCCGGGGGGCTCCGGGCAGACTCTGAAGCCATATCACCCGACGGGCGATCCGCCCCGGCCGTACCAGAACCCCGCGCCAGGCTTCCCGGCCGACCGCATGGTCATTCGCGGACCTGGCGTGCGCACCCTCGCCGCCGGGAAAACCCGCCATTCGCCATAGCGTCGGCTCTGCGATTCGAGGCTACCGGCCGGTGGCGTGTATGTCGGAAGGCAGATCGAAGAAAACCGTAACCCTCAGGCCAAGTTTCAGCGGCGGCGGATTGTCGAACGATACCAGCGTCTGGATCACTCTGACCCATCTTCGACACCCGACTTTTGCAACTCCTTGATTTGCAATGGGTTGCGAAGTTTGGCATGGGCGTAGTGCCAAAAGCGTTTCCTTGAACGCGGCAGACTGAGGCGACCTTCAGTTGTGTCTCGCGATATCCTTCCCCTCGACTGCTCCCTTCTCCATTCTGCGGGCCTCTTCTGAAACCTCCGGCTTGTCATTGATATGCCTTGAACCGGTATACGGCGGTTCAGGAG
>JAOACM010000697.1 GCA_026417845.1 Planctomycetota bacterium
AGATGTGTATAAGAGACAGGTATATACGCGCGGGATGTAGATGGCGACGTCGGGGCTGATGAAGAGCAGCGGGGGGGAGGGGTAGAGAAGATCGGGCTGAAGGATGTTGCATTGGCCGGGATGAAGAGAGCGCAGGAGGCGGCCAGGGTTCTGGAAGAGGTTTTAAGGGCAGCAGGTCGCGATTCCGAAGCCGTGGAGGTTGCGAAGGCGAGGTACGAGTTGTATATCCTTGAGCGCGATCTGACGCTAAGGGCGAGTCCTTCGAAGAGGCTTTCTGGCGTCCGCCTGTACGTCCTGGTAACACCGGAACTGTGCAGGAGGGGGCTGGAGGAGACAGTAAAGATGGTTATTGACGGCGGGGCTGAGATGATTCAGTTCCGCCAGAAGACATGGGAGGATGGCAGGTATCTTGAGGAGGCTCGTAAAGTACAGGATATATGCCGTGAACGTGGCGTCATATTCATAATCAATGATCGCGTGGATGTGGCGGCCGCCATAAGCGCGGACGGCGTACATCTCGGGCGCAAGGATATGCCGGTCGGGCTCGCGCGAAGGATACTCGGCCCTTCTGCGATCATAGGGAGTTCCACCAGGGGCGGGGAGGAGGCAAGGGAGGCGTCCGAAGCCGGATCGGATTACATAGCCGTTGGCCCTGTTTTCGAGACGCCTACCGCGGCCGGCAAGACACCGGTGGGGTTGGAGACCCTGAGGCGGACGCTGGCGATGAACCTGCCGGCACCTGTTTTCCCGATAGGGGGGATTACGGCGGAGAACGCAAGGAAGGTAATAGAGGCGGGAGGGGATAGGTTGGCCGTGTGTTCGGCCATCATAGGAAAGGAGGATGCCAGAGAAGAAACGGCGGCAATGCGCGGCCTGCTATCCAGGTAACAGCGCGACGGGCATACGGGATTCTGAGAGGAGGCATCTTTGGGATTTAGCAGAAAGGCAGGGCAGCGATGATGAGTGCTTCGATAGCGCGCAGTTTTCCGCAGCGGATAGGCGTGTTCGTTGATGTCCAGAATATGTTTTACTCAGCGAAGCTCCTGTACCAGAGCAAAGTGGATTACGGGAAGCTTCTCAGGGAGATAGTCGGGAACCGCCAGCTCGTAAGAGCCATAGCCTACATTGTGCAGAAATCGGACGTGAACCAGTCAGGGTTCCACGAAGCGCTTACGAGGTTCGGCTACGAGCTGAAGATAAAAGAGCTGAAGGTGCGGCCCGACAATACGACCAAGGGGAGCTGGGATGTCGGGATTGCCATAGACTCCCTGCTGCTCGCCCCGAAGCTTGATACCGTGGTTCTGGTTACCGGCGACGGTGATTTCGCGCCCCTTGTGGAAGCTCTGAAGGCACAAGGATGCCGCGTGGAGGTGGTCTCGTTCGACAGGTCTACGGCAAGCGAACTTATCAAGGTGGCGGACCAGTACATCCCCATATCCGAAAACCTGATCTTCAAGGAGAAGAAGTTCGAATACCTTGCGCAGCGTGGCGTGGCGGATCCTGCGCGGTCGGCGGCTGGACAGTACGTGGGCGGCCCACCCGATCAGCAGCCGCCCTATCCGGATGTCGAGGACGAAGAGGCACAGCCTCAGTATCCTCCGCCCCAGACCATTCAGGCTTCCCCGCAGGATCCGGACCAGGAAGAAAACGAGGAAGAGGACGAAAACTACGGTCAGCCTTCGACAGGCGGCGTCAGAAAAGACATGGGCATATTCTCCTGACGGCTCGCGCCGGTCTCTGTCTTAGGGCCTGTCCGAAAACCTCCGGCGCGGAGCTTATACGCT
>JAOACM010000698.1 GCA_026417845.1 Planctomycetota bacterium
GTCAAAGGGGCCTGACTGTAAATCAGGTGGCGCTGCCTTCGGGGGTTCGAATCCCTCCCTCCCCACCACGATCCCGTATGATTCGAGGCCGGCGCGGAACCGGGAAAAGGCGCAGACCTCTCAGGTTACGCTGCCCGTGGTCATATCGCGTCTTTCCGCGGCTCCCCGCGCGATCCTGTCCTGCCCATACCTCGAATGGACTTTGGTCCGTTTTTCGGGTAGGCTTCCGTTTCCGTAACATGAAGGAAGCCCTCGCGCGTGGGCCTCGATCTCAAGGGCTTCCCGGGCAACAAGGAGGACTTCGATGAGTTCCAGCGTGACGCTTTCGTGGGGCAGTATGCCATCAGGGATGTCGCTGAGAGAAAACGTCAACTTCTACCTGGAGCGGGCGCTCGAAAAACTGGACCTTAACAGGACTTTCCCGCGCAAGGATATCGAAAGGCGTCTGATGGAGCCGGACAGCGTGGTCGAACGCAAGATCAGCCTTCACATGGACGACGGATCTATCGTTTATCTGAAGGCCTTCCGCGCCCAGCACAACAACGACATAGGCATCTACAAGGGCGGGATAAGATGGGATGCGAAGGTGGACAGGGACGAGGTCGAGGCGCTGGCATCCAGCATGACCTGGAAGTGCGCCCTTGCCGGCATCCCTTTCGGGGGAGCGAAGGGCGGTGTGGCCGTGGACCCGGCATCGCTGTCCGCGGCCGAAAAGGAGCGTCTGGCCAAGGCGTATATGCGGGCGTTCAACGATATCCTCGGGCCGGACAAGGACGTGCCCGCGCCGGACATGGGGACCGACTCGCAGGTGATGGCCTGGATGTTCAAGCGCTACACCGAGCTCTGCGGCGACCGGATCGTGCCGGGCATAGTGACGGGCAAGCCGGTCGAGCTGTTCGGCTCGCACGGCCGGACCGAGTCCACCGGTTACGGCGTGGTCCTGTGCGCGGGCCAGTTCGTGCAGGTAAAGGGCGCCCGCGCGGTAGTGCAGGGATTCGGCAACGTCGGGATGCACGCGGCCCTGAAGGCGCACCATCTGGGCGCCAGGGTAATCGGACTCATAGACCCGGCGGTCTTCGGCGGCGCCCTGTACGACCCGGACGGGCTGGATGTGCCAGCCATCGTCTCTACGCTCAAAAAGGAAGGCAGAGATGCCGTCAGGTCCCGCTGGCCGGCGAACGAAGATCCGGAGAAGGTGTTGGCGGGCGAATGCGAGATGCTGCTGCCCTGCGCCAGGGAGAACCTGATCAATTCGGACAACGCCGGACGGATAAAGGCGAAGGCGATCGCGGAAGGAGCGAACGGCCCGACGACCCCCGACGCCTATGTCGCGCTCCACAAGCGCGGGGTCGTATTCGTGCCCGACATACTGGCCAACGCCGGCGGCGTGATCGTATCGTACTTCGAGTGGCTCCAGAACCGGCACGAGGAATACTGGGAGGCCGAGGAAGTCCTGTCCCGGCTCGAGGAAAAGATCGTCAGGAACGCGCGCAAAGTGGCGGCGTACGCGCGCGAAAGAGGCGTGGACATCCGGACGGCGTGCTACATGCTGGCTGTCGAGAGGGTAGCCAGGGCGAGGCTGTACCTGGGCGCCCAGTAAGTGTCTATCCGAAAACCTGCCGTCGCGGAGCTTGCGGCTCTGTGTTTTCGGCTTCGCGGCTGGAAAGTTTTTGGACAGGCTCCAGGAGCTTATCCGGGCTGCCGGGGAGGCGGACAGCCTCGATCCTTGGACTCCGCGCCCGAGGTTTCTGGACGTGATCTGAACGGGGATATGGGCTGGGCTGCTTGACGGAAGATGCACG
>JAOACM010000699.1 GCA_026417845.1 Planctomycetota bacterium
CTCCAAGTCAGCCTCATCTATTACGTAGAGGCCATACTCATCGCACAGGTCCAGCCATCGCGGATCGTTCGGATAGTGGGATGTCCTGACCGCGTTTATGTTATGCCGTTTCATCAGGAGTATGTCGCGAAGCATGGAATCATAAGTTACGGCGTGACCGAGGTCAGGGTCCATGTCGTGCCTGTTGACGCCGCGTATCTTGACTGGCGCGCCGTTTACAAGGAATATGCCGTCCTTTATGCGTACGTCGCGGAAACCGACGCGGAATTTCGCAGCCTCTACGATCTGTCCTTTGCTATCCTCCAGAGATAAAAGGAGCGTGTACAGGTATGGCTCCTCGGCCGACCAGAGTCGCGGAGATTCCATGGCGAACGACTTTTCCAAGTGCCTTTCGCGCCCTTCTCCGATCCTGCAGGTCTGACCCATGGCATCGTCGAGCAGCAGGCGCCCGCCTGCATCCAGCAGCCTGGCGCGCAGGCGGCCTCCTCCGCAGGCAACTCCGCCGGCGTTCCGGATGATTGCCTCGACTCGCAATTCCGCGTCTCTCCGTCCGGATCTGACCGGCGTCCTTATGAAAACGTCCCAGAGATGGATTGGAGGACGCGCCAGCAGATAGACGTCGCGGAATATGCCGCTAAGGCGCCAGAAGTCCTGATCCTCCAGGTAGCTTCCGTCGGACCACTGGAAGACCTGCACGAATATCGAATTGTCGCCGCGGCAGACAAGGTCGGTTATGTCAAATTCGGCCGGCATGTGGCTGCCCTTGCTGAAACCAGCCATACGTCCATTGATCCATAGATAAAAGGCGCTGTTAACGCCTTCAAACACAATGTGCACCCGCATCCCGTCCCAATCATCGGGCAGGCGGAAGATCCTGTGGTAGAGTCCTACGGGGTTATCCAATGGGACCTTCGGAGGATCGAGCGGGTATGGATACCTGACGTTGGTGTAATGCGGGCGGCCGAAACCGAGCATCTGCCAGTTGGAGGGCACAGGGATGGCGTCCCATCCGGCGACATCCGTTCCCTTCGGGAAGTCCGGAGGAACTTCGGCCGGCGAGTTGAGATATCTGAAGGCCCAGCGGCCGTTAAGCGATCTGAAAAACGCGGAGGCCGCCCTGTCGCCTCTCAATGCGGAAGCCTCGTCTTGGCATGGCAGGAACCACGCCCTCGCCGGCAATCTGTTCCTGTGCATCAACTCGAGGTTTTCCCAGTCGTTTGCCGTCCCGGCCATAAGTCTCCTCCTTGCTGCACTTCTGTCGCTCGGCCGCCCCGACCCGCTTCGGGGCGGCAGGCTGCGGTAAGCCACTGCCTTGTTGTTTCCCGCGTTCAGTAAGCGGCTGCTGTTTGTAGCGGCGCGCCCGAACGGGACATGAATGGCGCTACTGAGAGCCTGTCCGAAAACCTCCGGCGTGCAGCTTATCCGCTCAGCATTCCCCGTCACCAGGCGGGAGGTTCTGGGCGGGATCTAAGAGCCTGTCCGAAGACCTCCCCGGCGCCCAGGGATTCCGCGGCGTCCAATCCAACCGTAATTGTTTTACCGCCCTTCCCTGCCGGAATCGCTAATTCGACCGGCGCGGATGGACGATAATATATAGTGTCCGTCCCCGGAAATCTCCAGATGATCGGGCGGGTCGCTGCGGGGACTTTTGGGGCCTGGCGGTGTTCTGGATAGACTCATAATTCATGCCTTGAACGGGTTTTCTCGTTCCTAACCCTGAAGTTTCGCGCTGGTTATGACGATATCTATCTTATGGAAACGGGGCTATCTTTTTGGAAAGGAGGGCACGGGCATGT
>JAOACM010000700.1 GCA_026417845.1 Planctomycetota bacterium
GTCCCATCGAACCATGAAAGCCCGTGCGCGTCCTTCGGGAAATGGGCGGGCACCCAGTCAACGATCACGGCGATCCCTTCGCGGTGGCATGCGTCCACAAAATACATGAAGTCTTCGGGCCGACCGTACCGACTGGTCGGACAGTAGTAACCCGTGACCTGATACCCCCAAGACCAGTCCAATGGGTGCTCCGCTACCGGGAGAAGCTCGACTGCATTGTAGCCCATCTCCCTGACGTACCGGACCAGCTGATCGGCCGACTCGCGGTAGGTAAGCCAGCGGTTTTTCTCCTCGGGCACTCTCCTCCATGAACCAAGGTGCACTTCGTATATGGCCAGCGGCTCCACGTGCCACTTCTTCTCCCGGCGCTTCTCCATCCAGTCGGTGTCGCCCCAAGTATGTCTGTTCAGCGACCAGACTTCCGATGCCGTAGCCGGCCTCAACTCGCTCCTGAAGGCGAAAGGATCGCTCTTCAGCATCGGGATGTTGTTCTTCGTCTTGACCTCGAATTTGTACTTCTCGCCTTCGCCAAGCCCGGGGATGAATATCTCCCATATTCCCGATGAGCCCAGCACGCGCATCGGATGGACGCGGCCGTCCCACGAATTGAAATCGCCGACCACGCTTACGCGTCGGGCATTCGGCGCCCACACGGCGAAATGGACGCCAGGTATGCCATCTACCGTAACGAGATGGGCCCCGAGTTTTTCGTATATAAGAAGGTGGGTTCCTTCGGCGTAGAGATGACGATCGAGTTCGCCGAGGACAGGGAGAAAGGAATACGGATCCCTGATCAGCCGCCTGTTCCCATCCCCCTCCTCGACCAACAACAGGTATCGGAAGAATTCGCTTCTGCCCGGCAACACGACCTCCCAGAATCCCTCCCCATGCACCTTGCGCATCTGGTGCTTTTCGTGAGGCCGCGCCTCCTCCACCACCCATACCGCGGAGGCGCGGGGCAGAAATGCGCGCACCGCCAGACACTGCTCCTTCCTATGCTGGACAAGGTGCATCCCCAGTATGGCGAACGGATCGTGGTGGTCGCTGCGAAGTATCGCGTTGACGTCCGCGTCCGCGATGGTCCTGTCGAAGTCCGACACGGTTCCCCAGTCCTCCTCGTTCCCCCCCCGGCCGCGACAGTCCCGCTCGACCGGCCGCGGCCATCCTGCCCCCGGCTGTGACCGTCCAGCCCCCGGCTGCAACCGTCCGTCCGACCGGCTTCGACCATCCCGCCCGGCACGCCAGAGCAACCAGCCGATGAAGTACACCCCCGGGCATTGATGGGCGCATCATGACGTGGCGCGGTCCGACCGCACCACGCTCGCGATGGGATCAGGCTCACCCGTCCGTCGCAACAGGCAGCGGAACCTCGCGCCCCGCCCGCCGGGAGGCCGGCCGCAGATCCAGGATCCTGCGGAGCGGTTTTCTCACGCAGCCGGGCGATAGCCCCGGTACCACCCGCACATGACTCGCGTACAGAAAGAATATCAGACAGGGCATGGTTTGCGGAAGATACCTTTTTCGCCGGCGGCGAAACCGGCCGCATGGCCGCAACTGCCGGGAGCGCCAGCATTCCTGCCGGCGTTTATCTCCCCCTCTGGTGAAGGGTGCGTGACCTAAATTATGGTGCCCCTGCGGCGGCATATGGTAGCGCCCGACCTTCTATGTCGGGCGCTAGGTGCGTCCGCAATGGAACACGGCTGCTACCGAGCCGGTTGCGATGTTTCTTGGCGAGAGGAGGATTTGCGTAGGGGTGGGGCGGCTTACCCCAGCC
>JAOACM010000701.1 GCA_026417845.1 Planctomycetota bacterium
CTCCGACGGGCGGCCGCTCTATCCGGAGCTGATCGGGAATGCCGGGAAGAAGCTGCTGAACAGCTACCCCGTCATCCCGACGCAGAGGACGACTCTGGGAAGCGATGGGGACGTGATCTTCGGGGACTTCACGCACTACGTCTGTCCGGTCGAGCAGGAGGTCGTCGTCGCGAGGTCGGAGCATCGGTACATCGAGAAGGGCGTGATCGTGTACGTCGTATTCTGCCAGGTCGGCGGCAAGGTCGTGCAGCCGCGGGCGTTCACGTACCTGGACGACGCGACGAGCTAGCAGGCGGGCGGCCCCGGCACCGCGATGTAATAGGCGCCGGCCCGGCCGGGTGGGCGGGCAGCGGAATGGACGGGCGGGTTTCCGCCGGAGGAAGGAGGATGCCCGGGACGAAGATAACGCGAGGCGCGGCCGTGATATCCGTCGGGACGACGGCCGTGCTGCGGGAGGTGCCGACCGCGGAGTACGGCTGGTTGCTCAACCGCGGGCCGTACCGCGTGTACCTAGAATGGGACAGCGAGACCGTCGAGGCGAACGAGAATGAGAAGGACGGCAAGACGATACTGGACCCGGGCGATCGCGTCCGCGTCCCGATGAACCGGAACTGGTTCGCGGCGAAATGCGCCGTCGGAACTGCGCTGCTGCAGTATTCCCAGTCCGAGCTCGACTCGCCGCTGCTCGTCTACGCCCCCCGCGACCGGATCGTACAGCCGTCAGACAACGTCGTAGTCTCCGCGAACGGGGACATAGGCCAGGCGAAGGTGCTCGACTTCCAGTCCGGCGCCTACAAGAACGGGCTCCTGCGCGTCCGCTGGGGCGCGAAAAACGGCACTACGCTGACGTTCTACCTGAACCTCATGGGCCGCGCGCGGGACCCCTCCTACTGGTATCGGATCGCGCAGTACTACGTCACGACGGCCGACGAGCTGCAGGAGATCGCGTATCCGCTAGGCGAGACGGGCATCACGGACCGCCTCAAGCTGAACGTCTCCGGGCTGGCGGGTGCGACGAGCCTGGCTCTGGCGGAGGCGTGGGTTGAAAGCTCGCGCGTGTGGTGACTTCCCGTCCACGAGGGGGCTATGCTGACGCGCAATCTCGCCAGGCTCCTCGATATAGACGAAGGCCTCGCCCGCAGATGCGTCTTCGCCTGGACGCCCCGCGCAGGCATCTTCGCCGGGCCGCTGGCGGGGCGGCAGCTGTCGGTCACGCGGGCCACACAGCAGACGGTCCTGCAGGATGACGGCCGCTACTACACGCTGCCGAATAATGCGCTCGACCCGTCCGGCGGTATCTTCATGGACTTGACGAACCGCGCCTATTACGCGCACGACTGCAGCCGGGACCTGACGGGGCTGACAGCTGGTGACGCGCTGGATAGTCCGGTATCAGGCTCGACCGCATACACACTGGTTGAAGACAACAGCACCGGCGAGCATAAGCGCTCTGCGACGTGCGCGAACCTCGCAAGCGGAAACCAGGCAACTTCCTTCTGTCTGAAGGCCGGGACGCGAGAATACTTCTATGTTCAGGTGGGCAATGCTGCGGATTCCCTGCGCGTCAGAGCGAAGATGCGATGGGTCAATGGCGCCCCCGTCTTCCAGTCGTGGGACAATGCTGGCTCGTTGTCTCCGTCTCCTGTTCTGTTCGTCCGGCGGCTGTGGAATGACTGGTGGCTGATTACGCTGTTTTGGTCTACTACAAACACGGACCCGCTGCTGATCGCCTTTGGGGGCACGGATGCGTCAGGCGGCCTGTCCTACGC
>JAOACM010000702.1 GCA_026417845.1 Planctomycetota bacterium
CTCTTTTTGTGCGCGCAGTACCTGAACGTATCCGCTTGTTGTGGCGACATCGTTGTTCCGTTCGAGCGCACCACCTGCAAGGAGCAGCCACAACCTGAGTGCGGCGGGCAGGTACGCTTCGAAGAACGCGTAATCGGACACGCGCCCGGGCGCTTCCCCACTGACCGCTCCAGGGTTTTGCATTTACGGCCATGCACCCAACCCTGTCCCGGCGGATATCCTGAACTTGCTGAAAAAACAGGAGCAGAGTAGAAGCATTGCAGTTTCTTCTTTCTTGCTTTTGCTGTGGAGGAGGTTCCTGCGGGATACGGGCGGTGAAGTCCGGGCCGGTGGCGCCGACGGACCGGCCGGCCGGATCCCTTTCTGGAATAAGGCGCGGCGCCACTCGCGGAGGCTTTCAATGGGAGAGGGTTCTCCGATCAGGATCGGCGTGGCGGGGTTGGGCAGGGCCGGCTGGGACATACACGTCCGGGCCATAAGAGGGAGAAAGGACTACGTCCTGACCGACGTGGTGGACGTGGACGATAAGCGCGTGAAGGAGGCGGTGGACGAGTTCAAGTGCACTCCCCACTCCGATTGGAAGGAGTTTCTCAAGAACCACTCCTGCGAACTGGTCGTCATAGCGACTCAGTCAAAGGATCATGCCCCGATGTCCATCCAGGCATTGAAGGCGGGACTTCACGTCCTCGTCGAGAAGCCGATGGCCACTTCGCTCAAGGATGCCGACAGGATGATAAAAACGGCCAGGGAGACAGGGCGCATCCTGACCGTGCACCAGAATCAGAGGCTCGCATCGGATACCCTGTACGTAAAGAAGCTCCTTGAAAGCGGAATCCTGGGCAGGGTCTTCGCCATAAAGAGGTCCGTGGCCGGCTTTTCGCGGCGGCACGACTGGCAATGCCTCCGCAAGTACGGCGGCGGCATCTACAACAACACCGGCGTCCACTCGATGGACCAGTTGATATATCTCGTGAACTCGCGCGCCGTAAGCGTCTGGGGCGATCTCCAGCAGATAAACAATCCAGGGGACGTCGAGGATCACGTCAAGGTCGTGTTCAGGTGCGAGAATGGCCTGACGGTAGACTACGATTGCACTTCGGTATGCGCCGCGCCCCTCCTGGACTGGGTAATCATGGGCGAGAACGGAACGGCATGGATACAGGGGAAGAAGGCTGCGGTAAAATACTTCGACAGGTCGCAACTGCCTAAGCTGGAAGTTGAGGACCTCCACCAGGTGCCGACCCGACAGTACTACCGCGAACAGATACCCTGGCAGGAGAAGACGGAGGACCTTCCGCCGGGCCAGAACTTCTACGATTACCTTTACGATTCAGTCAGGAACGGCAAACCGCTGCTGGTCATGCCGGAAAGTTGCCGGGAGGTATTCCGGGTCATGACTCTGGCGCGGAAGGGCACGAAATTTCCCGGCTGACCGCCGGGCGCGTGGTCGCCTCCCGCGCACATGTTGCCGCTGCCCGGGGATGCGCGTTCCGGGAACCGCCGGCCGTGCCGGTCTTGGAGCCTCCCATGAAACGAGCCGCGTCAAGGCCGGATGCCGTTTTCCTCAGGGCTTGACTAACCTCCCATTCGCGCTGGCGCCTATGGCCGCACACTAAGCTGGTCCTGTCAAGCAGGGATGCCCATTCTATCCATGGGCCTCGAAGGCCAAGGACCTTTACCGGGCTATCCCACACTCCTGAGTAACAGCAGTGACCTCCTCCTCGCGGACTCCCTTCAGATGAGGGCCTT
>JAOACM010000703.1 GCA_026417845.1 Planctomycetota bacterium
TGGATATAAGCTGGAATTCTCCGTCTGGCAACTCTTCTAACGTTTCCTCGTCGCCTTCGATAACGTTCAATCCAAACCGCTGGCGCGCGGATGCGGCGGCAACTCCTGATAATTCGATGCCGAGACAATCCGCGCCGTACTTTTTAAAAGTTGCCAGGAACTGTCCCAGCCCGCAGCCGTAGTCCAATATTTTGATCCCTGGCGCAGCCAGTGCCGGGTAACGTTTGATGAGGGCCTTTCTGATGGTTTCGGTGGCGGTCGGATCCGGCGCTCCTCCCAAAGCGGTTGTGCCTTTATGAAGTGTTACATCATCATTATAGAATTCTTTATTATAAATATGTTTTAGTTCGGAAGGTTCGTACTGAGGGCTAGCAAAGAGTACCCCGCAAGTGGGACAAGCGTACAATTTATCGTCTTTTCTGATATGCACAACCCTGCATACTTCCTTTATCGTATCACAAACGGGGCAATTCCTCAATTCTAACATTTTCAGGCGCCTCCTTCCTCCGGTTCTTTTGTCTCGCATAGCACAAGCCTGGCCCGCGGCGGGACGGGGATCCCCTTTTCCTCCAGCAGCGAGACGTATTCGGCCAGCAGGGCCCTCCAGATGCGCTCTGGACGGAATTCCCGCAGGACCCTTTCGCGCCCGGCGCGCCCGTGTCTGCGCCTCAGCTCCGGGTCTCTCAGATACATCCGGATGGCCCCGGCCAGTGCTCCGGCATCGCGCGGCGGCACAAGCGTCCCGGTGACGCCGTCCACCACCGCGTCCACGCAGCCGGTCACCCGCGTCGCCACGACGGGAAGCTCCATCGCGGCGGCCTCGAGCGGCGCGGTCGGGAATCCTTCGCGGTATGTGGGCAGCACGAGGACGTCCATCAGAGCGTAGGCCGCGGGGGCATCCTTCACGAAGCCGGCGTGCAGGACGGATGGATCGGAGGCAAGCTTCTCCCTTACAGCTTCAGGCACGGGATCGCCTTCCTCGTACCGGCCAACCAGCAGGAGCCTCGCTTCCGGGAATTCGTCGCGGATGATATTGAACGCCGCGGCCAGCTCCACGATGCCCTTATCCCGCACCAGCCTGCCGACGAAGCCTATCGTCGGAACCCCAGGCGGGAGGCCGAGCCTATCCCGCAGAATTGAGGCGCGGGCTTCTACTTCCGGCGTCCGCGTAAAGCGCCCGGCGTTTACTCCGTTGGCGTTTCCAGCGCCGGGGACCGTCATTCTGGATGACGGCGCGATGCGTATTTCCTCGGCCCGTCTTTTCAGGCTTTCGCTGACGCAGACGACACGGTGAGCCAGCCGGCAGGACAGACGCTCGCCGGCGGCCACGATCCTTCCCTTTGTTGTTCCGGTCAGCCCTTCGGACCTCAAGCCATGCAGTGAAAATATCCGTACCGGTACGCCCGCAAGCCGCGCGGCGAGCATTCCGAGCAATCCGGCCTTCGGAGTCCCCGCATGCACCATATGCGGCCGTATCCGCCGGAACAGCCGCCAGAGACGGACCAGAGAGGCCGAATCCCTTCCCGGCGACGGTTCGCGCTCGATGGGCGTCGCGAAGACCTCGACCCCTTCCCTCCGTCCGACCTCTTCCAGCATCTCCCCCGGCGATGCGGCAAGGACGACCCGGAACCCCGCCCGCCGCATGAACTCCAGCTGCCCCTCCATGAACGCCCACGCCGTAAGGGGCGAGGCGACGAGGTGGAGGAGGATTGCGCGGGCACCGGCAATGGAGGATG
>JAOACM010000704.1 GCA_026417845.1 Planctomycetota bacterium
CCCCGCCAGCGGCCCCGCGACCTGGGTGTGTCCGATCAGCCGGTCCGCCCCAGCCTCTGTCCGCGTCCTCCCGGCCGCATTGACGAACGCGATCGCCATCGCGTTCTCCGCCGCCCTGGCCCCGACGCATGCGTCCACGAAAAAATGCTCGGCCCGCGCCAGCTTCCTTATCCGCCTCTCGCATCCCGGTTTCAGCCGCCCGAACCGGTCCCCGGCCTGCCAGTAAGCCGGGCACACGACGATCCGCGCTCCGGCCAGGGCAAGCTCGCGGAAGTGCTCGGGGAAGGCCAGATCCCAACACAGCGCAAGACCGATGGGGCCGAGTCTGGTCCGGAAGACCGGCGCCAAATCGCCTCTCGACGTCGCCAGGCGTTCCGTCCACCACAGGAACCTCTTCCTGTAGCGTCCCAGCAACCGCCCCCTGTCGTCCAGCAGGCACGCCGTGTTGTATATCCGCCGGCCATCTCGTTCGCCGATGGATCCCATAACGAGGTGGACGCGATTTCTCCGCGCGATCTCCCCGAACCGTTTCGTCAGCGGCCCAGGGACCGGTTCGGCATACATCCGCGGCGGCCGGACGAAACACTCGGGCAGCGCCACGATGTCCGCCCCGAGCTTCGCAGCGTGACCTATCAGCTCCTCCGCCCGCAGGATGTTGCCTTCGGGCCTCGACCAGTCAACGGTCATCTGGATCAGACCGATGCGCACCCGTCTCGGCACCATCGTCATATCCTCGTGCCTCCCTCTTCTCTCTCCGCATCTCCGGCCACCCGGCCGACCGCCCATCGCCTCCTTCTTCCTGGATTTTCGATATTATCACAAGGTGCGCGCCGCGAAAGGAACTCTCCCGGACGTATGGAACGGCATGTCGCTGCCGGACATGCATCGCGCCATGGATTGTGGTATCCTCGTCCATATGTACGGCGGCTATATATAAGCGCTATTCCAGTCCGCCGAACTCCCGCCGGCGGCCGGGGACGACCGGACAACCGGCTCATCGGAAACCCGCACCCGGCGGCGTAGCCAGCACGCCTGGCGGGCGCCGGCCGGTTTCCGTATTTCAGTGCATCATAACGCCAGTGGTGTTGTTGGAACTTATGGCTAGTATAAGAGGGTCTCGGGGCGTTGCTATTCGCGACCGTACCGTGCGCGGGAGGCTGACACGGAAGGGTCCTGTTCCCGTTGCCGGCGGAGGATAAGGATGGACGCTCAGGTCGTAGAACGTTTGATCGGCTACCAAGCGGAGGCCTATCGCTTGGCGGTCCGGATTGTGGGGCAATCGAGGACGGCAGAGGATATTGTACAGGACGCCTATGTCCAAACCATCCAGCACATGCCGCAGGGACTATCCCCTGCGGAGGAGAGGCTTTGGTTTCTCCGGGTAGTAGCCAACGCGGCGAAGAACCGGAGAAAGGCCGACTTCAGGCGTATCGAAAGGGAATCTGCCATGAGAACCCGCGAGTCCGTCACCGGGCATGCCCCGGAGGAGATGATCCTGGCCCTGCGAAGGGCTATGGACGAGATGGAGGAGCAATACCGGGTTGCTATCAGCCTATGCTATGAGAGCGGCCTGAGCCAGCGGGAAGCGGCCAGAGTGCTGGGAATAGATCAGAGTTCCGTTTCCCGGCACATCAACGAGGGACTGAAGCGTTTGCGCAAGGCGCTGGAGCGCGCCGGGTATGATGCGGGGAACGCGGTTGTGATCGGCGGGCTGGCGCACACGTCCCCGCC
>JAOACM010000071.1 GCA_026417845.1 Planctomycetota bacterium
GCGGAGGGGTGCGAGGGGCGGCGGGAGGCGGGGATACGACGCTCCGGCCGCGTTCCGGCGCCCTTACGCTCGGGACGGGCACGCCCGGAGAGAACCGGCAGCTGGCGCCTCGAGCAATTTTCCTGCGCCGGCCTCCCGTGAAAGGCGCGTCCGCCGGCAGCATAACGCCCCGCGCGCGCATCAAGTTATATAGCGGGAGCCGTCCGGGAGAGGCGAAGATATCCCGGGCGGGCGGATATCGGACGGAGGGATCCCAATGAGGGCAGGCGCGATCCAAGTCTCGGTATTGGTTGTTTTGTCATCCTTTTGCTGGACAGGCCCGGCACGCGCGGCCGGCGCGCAGGCGCCGGCGCCGCCCGTCGCGCCCGGGGCTGGGGAAGCCGACTTCCCGCTTTCGCCTACCGACCTGCCGAAGCCGCCCGTCGCGCAGTTCGCGCCGGCACCCGGCCTCGCTCTGCCGGCGCCCGAAGGCAGGATTCCGCTCGGCCCCGACGGCTTCCGATACAAGGTGGACAAGTTCGGCATTCAGGTGTTCGTTCAGCCCGGCGTAGCGAAATCCGTGACGCGGGCGGGCGAGCGGGTTTCGCTGCGGTGGAAAGACGGCGGCGCGGAAAGGCAGGCGACCGTGGAGCTCAGGCAGGACAAGGATAAAAACTGGCGCGCGGTCCCGGTCTCGGCGCTGGCCGGAACGGTCGGCGACGTCCCGATCCGCATCCTCGACTGGAATTTCAACGGCGCGTACAACGACGAGTTCGCGGATGCGGTGCTGATGGGCGAAAGCCGGTGCGCCGTGCCGCTCGAGAAGACGATGTACATCGGGAAGTTCAAGGTGACGCTCAACCTGACGCCCTCCGGCGCCAGGTCGAAGGCGGCGATCGAACCGATGCCGGACTCGCCCATGATGCCGGCGCTCCTGCATCTTAACATGAGACGGGCGCAGGCCGGTCTTCCGCCGCGCCCGCTCGATGCGGCCCTGTCGGCGGCCTGCCATGCTCACGCCCACTATCGCGTTGTGAACAACTACTTCGGACACCCGGAAGATCCGAAAAAGCCGGGCTACACAAAAGAGGGGCACGAACTTGGCGGCATGAGCGCCATCCTCTCAAACGGCAGGTCTTCCGTCGGGGCCGTGGACGGGTTCCTGTGCACCTTTCTACACCGCATTGATCTGATTCACCCCGACACGGACGCCTTTGGAATCGGAAGCGAGGGGACGATCACTTCGATCAACGGCCGCACAAAACGCAGGTCGCTGGGAAGGTGGGAATATCCTGTTCTTTACCCGCCACCGGAGATGGAAGGGGTTCCGCTGGCATTTTCCCACGAAATGCCCAATCCGCTTCCCCCCGAACACGGCAACGGGCCGGCGGGATTCCCGGTGACGGCTACCTTCCCGGGCAGGGGGAAGGTGACTGGGGCTTCCGGCGAGCTTCTGTCTATCGGCCGGATGCCGCCGGACGGGTCCGATCCGGAATCATGGCCGAAGGGCACGCCGGTCGAGGGCTATTTTTCCTCGCCGGAGAAACCCACGGCCCTTGGAAACATGAATTCGATCTGTTTCATCGCCAAACAGCCGTTGCAGCCTAATACCGTTTACGTCGCCAGGATGTCGTATAATGCCGGAGGGAAGGCCGATTCGCGCGTGTGGTGGTTCAAGACGGGATCCGCCGCGTTCCCGGGGGGACCGGGCGGCGGTCCCGGGCGCAGGATTCCTAGAAAATGAGCGGATCGCTCCGGCCTGCCCCCGACCACCGCGGAATCCCCGAATCTCTGGCGGGACCGTTCGTCGAATCGGCCCGACGGACGTGTTCGGGAAGACGGTTCCAAGTCTCACAGGCGATACTTTTTACCTCCCTCCTTTTTTCCTGCCGTTCCGTCGTGGTGCTTCCGACGCCCGCAGATGAAGATGGCGCCGGCGGGGAGAGGCACTACGTTCTGTCGAGGTTCGGCGTACGCTGCGGGCGTCTGGAGGAACGGGTGGAGGTGCGGGCCGGAAAGGACTGCGACCGGGAAATCGTCACCGTCAGGACGTTCAGATCGTGGGCGGGCCGCCCGGATGGATCGGGCGGAGAAACCGTCGAGACATGGGTCGAAACCGGCAGCGGCGCGCCCCTGGCCATCTCCATCCGCTCGACAGGACTCGATGGCGATATTCTGGCCGAAGGTACGGCAGGCGAAAAGAAACTGACATTCCGCATCCGTTCATCCGGCCGGGACTACCTGCTTGAAATCTCCTGCGATCCGCCGCCACTGTTTCCCCGCGCCATCGAAAAACTCGTCCGCGAACGGGGTTTCGATAAGGGGACAGTCTATTCGTACCGGACTTATTCGCCGGACATCGGATCTGTCGTGACGGCGACCCATGAGGTCCTGGGCAGGCGCCAGATCCGCCTCGCCGGAAGGACGGTCGGGGCCAACGCGGTAAGGCGGACCGGGGGCCTTTCTGGTGCCGCGGAGACGCTGTTCTACGATGATGTCGGCCGCCTGCTGCGAGCGGACAGCCCGATGATGGATTCGGTAATAGAAATGGCGGCATGGGAAGAAGCGGCGCGGCCGATGTCGGAGCGCGAGATCAGGGCCGCACGAGCCGCGGCGGACGCGGCGTCGGCCGTGCCCCTTTCTCCCGCCCGGTTTCTGTTGCCTCCGCCGGGGCGCACCGAGCATGTGGTGTATCTGATATCGGTGCGGGGCGGGGAGACTTTCCCGTTCGACCCTGCCGTCCTCGACCATCCCCCGCGCCAAGTCCTGGAAAGACGCGATGGGCGATCGATATGGTTGCGCGTTCGTCGGGCGGCGACGCCGGACGATTCCGGCGACGGGGCGGGACGGGAACCGCTCTCCGAAGAGGACGTGAACGCCGCGTTCCTCGCCCCCGGACCGCTGGCGCAGAGCGACGACCCGGGCATACGCGCCAAGGCCCTGGAGCTCGCGGCCGGAGAGAACGATCTGTGGAGGATCGCGCGCAAAATCGAGGCATATGTGGCGCGCGCCGTCGCCGACAGCCCGGCGCCGGCGCATCTGAGCTCGGCAAAACAGGTGCACGAGAACCCCGCGGGAGCCTGTACCGAGATGGCTGTTTACTTCGTCGCGCTGGCCAGGGCCGCCGGTATTCCGGCAAGGGCGGTCCTGGGACTTGCTCAGGCAGACCACGGCGCGTTCCGCTACCACATGTGGGCGCAGGTCAGGATCGGCGGCCGCTGGGTTGACATGGATCCTACCCGGCCTGGCGAGATAGTCGGAGCGACGCATATCGCGCTGGCCGGATCGAGTCTTTCCGGGATGGGGCTCGGGACGGCCGGCATGATTTGCGCGGCAGCGATGGGAAAGCTGGAGATTTCTATCGGGGAGGTCGCGGCCGGCGGGAAGACGTACACGCCCGTGGAGGCCATGCGCGCCTGGAGTATGGACGGCGGACGGTTCGAGGACAGATATTTCGGTCTTTCGATAGTCGTGCCTGAAGGCTGGGAAGTCGCGCCGCGGGGTCGGCTGACGAAGGACGGGATGCCGCCCGAAGGGATAGTCCTTTCAGTGAAGAAGCCGGGCGCCGCGAGCGGTACGCTGACGCTCGAATTCGCCGGCAGCCGCCGTGGGTGGGAGAGCGAAGCCGATATCCGGGCGTCGCTGCCGGAGGGGATGCGCGAAGCCGCCGCGCTGGAACGCATCGAAATATCCGGCCGGCCGGCAGCGCTGGCTGTCCGGCGGGGCGTCCTTCCGGATAATGCCCGCGTCGCGGTCATCTTACCTTTCGGCCGCGTCCGTTATAATATGGACATCAGGGTGCGTTCGGCCGGGGCCTTGGAAGAGGCGATAGGAATCGCGCGGCGGATGGATGTGAGCGCCGGGCTGATCCGCCCCGGCATATCCGCTCCTGCGCCGGGACCGCGGGAAAGCTCCGGCCGGAGGTGACAGCGCTTTTTTCGCGCGAATGATTCATCCTGTCGCGGCCGGGGGACGCGTCGTGGCGAAGCAACCGGGAGGAGAACAGATGCCGACAGCTGTGTCACGGCCGGGCGAACCCGAGCCCGTGGTGGCGATAGACATCGGCGGGACGAAGTGCATGGCCGCCCTGGGGTCGGAGAGCGGCCAGATATTCGTCAGAAAGAGGTTCGAAGTCCGGAAGCGGGAGGCCGCATGGATCGAGAAGGAGATCAGGGCCGCCGTGGAGTATCTGCGGTCGGCCGAGCCGGCCCGTTTCGCCGCCGTCAGGGCCTGCGGCATAGGGTTCGGCGGACCGGTCGAGGGCAGGCGGCTGTTCTCGCACCACGTGGCCGGCTGGGAAAATATAGACCTGGCCGGCGGGATAGAACGCACGTACGGTTGGAATACAAAAATAGATAACGACGCCAACGTCGCCGCGCTGGGGGAGCTTATATTCGGGGCCGGCAGGGGACTTACGGACATAGTATATTTCACCGTCTCGACCGGCATAGGCGGAGGGGTAATATCCGGCGGCCGGATATTGCGCGGCAGCAGGGGGCTGGCCGGCGAACTCGGCCACATGAACCTCGTGCTCGGCGGACCCCCGTGCACGTGCGGCAACTCCGGCTGTCTGGAGTCGCTGGCGTCCGGATGGGCGATCGCTGCCAGGGCCCGGTCGGCCGCCGTGGAAGACGGCCAGAAGGCCGCGAAGCTTCTCGAAATAGCAGGTGGAAACGCCGAGAATATTTCGGCGAAAATGGTCTTCCAGGCGGCCGGTGCCGGCTGTCCGGTTTCGCGCGACATAATTGACCAGGCGATCCGCCACCTCGCCAGGGCCGTCGGCAACGCGATAAATCTTTTCGATCCCCAGGCCGTCATCATCGGCGGCGGCATATCGCTGGCGGGAGGCGCTCTCTTCGAGCCGCTGCGCAGGTGCGTTAAGTCCTACGTGATGCGGACGCGGGGGGGCGAGGTGCCCGTGCTGCCGGCGGAACTGGGCGACATGTCGGTGTTGCTAGGCGCCATCGCCCTGGCCAGACCGCGGCAATCTTCCGCTTCGGCCGGCTGTTTGTAAGAGCCTGCCAGGAACCTGCCGGAGCGAAGCTTACAACGCCGCGGGATCAACTTCCCGGCGGGAGGTTCCGGATAGACTCTAAGGCGCTGCGGGATCCGGACCTTCGGGTCCGGCGGGGACTGCGAATCGGCTATCCCGTTGATGTCCCCGGTTGCGACCGGCCTGTCGCGCTGGAACTGCGACAGCCGCGGTCGAATACTCCCAAGCCCGCGGTGGATATCCGGCGGGCAGCGGACATCTGCCGCGCGGTTTTCCCGTCCTGTGAACCGGGGGGTCCCGTTCCCCAGCCCCCGGATCGCCGCTCTTCGCGCCGCAATAGCCGCTACCCTTCGCGGAACCGCCGGATTCTCCGGCAGGACCGCCCCTCCGATCCGATACGGCGTCGCCGCCGCTTCCGGGGACCACCCGACCCGGAGGACCGACGCTTCCGTCTCCAGCAACCGCGCCCGCAAACCAACATCGCAACAAGCTCAAGGCGGACGGATCGGGGACGCCTACCGACCGGCGCATATTCCAACAGGTCCGCGACGCGAAGGGTACGGCAGGCCGGCCAGACTGGTTTCCCTGCCTACTTTGGCAGAAGCGCGCGGATTCCGTGTTCGTGTACCAGCAATCCGCCGTCGTGGCCGACCCACAGCAGCAAGACCAGAAAGCCGGCATAAGCCGCCAGGAAGACTGCGGTCATCGCGATCTTCCCCGTCGCCCCCGGCTCCCTGCCGCGCGCGGCCGGGATAAGCACTATGGCGGCATAGATCATGGAAAGCGCGATCTGAGCGTTCCTGGCCCACCTCCCGTTGCGCTCGTGCCTGACCAGCGTTTCCTCCGCGTCCGCGTTTCTCTCCGCCAGACGCGCGGCGGCCGTCCCGGTCGAAACCGATATGATCGAGGCGCAGGAGGCGAGGGCCATGAGCAGCAATGCGGCGACGGCGAAGTCCCGGCCCCTCTGGCCCGGCAGCAGGCCGAGCGGCACGAAAAGCACGGCCGCAAAGGCAAGCGCCACGGCAAAGTGGACGGCGAAAGGGTGCATCGCATCCCAGTCCGGAATCGGCGGGAACATGACTCCCTCCTTACCTTCGTCATCGCTGATCTTCCGCTATCCCTCGCCCAGCCATGTCCCGGGAGAGGGGCTATTCACAAGGAGCCTGTTGCATTTTTGAAAGCCTCCGGCGCGCAGCTTATGCCCTAAGCGTTTCCCCCCGGAGGGGAGTTTACAGGCTCTTAGAGCCTGATCCGGGAACCTGCCGTCGCGAGACTTACAGCTTTGCGATCCCGGCTTCACGACGCTGCGGCGCCCAAGGTTTCCGCCGCGCCCGGCCCGGATCCATCCGGAGGCTTTTGGAGAGGCTCTTAATTCAGTTTCAGCTCGCTCCTCTCCAGCCACCTCTCGATGCACTCCGCGTAAATCCGCTCGATGGTATACCGCGGCGAATATCCGAGCAGGCGGCATGCCAGCTCTATCGAGCAACACGGGGAATGGGCCACATGGTCGGCGGCAGCCTTCCATGCCGTCTCGCCCATCTCGCCCTTCAGCTCCTCAACCGGGACGTACTCGATATCCGGCCTGGCCCCGAACATGGCTGCGACGGCCTCGCAGCAGCCCGTAAGCGTAAGAGCGTACGGAGCGGCGGCATTGAACGACCTGCCCTTAGCGGTCTCGCGGTTTACGATCGCCAGCTCGAATATCTGCGCCACGTCGTCCGCATGAACGTGCTGGAGGGAGGCCGATTTCTCGGCGGGCAGCCTGACCTTTTCGCCGCGCGCCAGGCGCCTGTAGATGTCCAGACCGTTCACGGTCCCCTGCGGATCTATCGGCAGCCAGTACTTTGCCGATATGTGGCCCGGATGGATCACGGTCGCGGGGAAACCTTCTTCGCGCCACATGCTCATCAGCCGCGCCTCGATGGCGGCCTTGTCGCGGCCGTACTGGCCGATCGGGTTCCGGGGATGGGATTCGTCCGCCGGCCGGCGCCGCGCATTCCCGTAGACCCACAGGGTCCCGCAGTGAATGAAGTGGCCGACCCTCCCCGCGAACGCCTCGACCATCATTTCGTTCTGTTCCGGCCTGTAGCAGATCAGGTCCACCACGACATCCGCATCTATACCCTTCATCCGCCGGATCCATTCGCCGCTTTTTTCCTCCGCGCCCCTGTCAGCGATTATCCACCTGACGGCGTTCCATCCCCCCAGCTGTCCGTCGCCGTATCTGGGCCGCGGGTTGCGCGCCGCCACGGAGACCTCGTGGCCCGCGGCGATAAGGCGCGGAATCAGGAAACTGCCGATATGTCCCGTCCCGCCAACGACAAGTATTTTCATAACCGCCCTCCGCGACCGTAGACCGCCAGTCTGCTCCGCGCACCACGTGCGCGATGCCGCCGGCGCCGGGCTGCTGCCGTACCGAAAGGTGCAGACCCCGGCCGGCAATTCGCCCGCGGCCGCCGCATGTACCTGCGGCTGGCGGGAGCTTGCGCGGCCGCTTGCTGGCCTCATCGGCTCCGGTCCGTTCCAGGCTCGCCGGCCCCTGCCCGGATTCTACGGCGCAGCGGCCGGGATATCAGCAGAAAAGCGAGGCTGGCACGCAGGATCGGTGCATACGGGTGCATGGAAGTAGATGTAAACCTTGGAGCGACTCGCGGGATATGCACGTTCGAGGCGCGTATGTCCGTCCGCGCCCTTCGAACAGGGCGGGCGATGGCGGATCTGGCCTCCAGTCCCCCACACATATCCCGAACGTCGCAGCTACGGCCATGCACCCGGTGCATGCGCGCCGCGTTTTTCCGGCTTCCCCAGGCGCGTCGGATGTGGTATTTTCAAAAGAGTGAGCGACCAACTTCAGGTAACCGTTCTTCTGGTCGGTTTCGCCGCCGGCTTCACCGCATGGTGGTTCGGGCTGCGCGGGGTACTCAGACTCCGGACCATGTCGCGCAGCGAAACGTCCGGCGTATCCGCCGCTCCCACGGATGCGGGTTTGCCGGGAGAGCAACCCTGCGCGCCGGAGTTTTCCGGCGAGGGAGCGCGGATCGAAGGTTGCGTCGGAGTGGCGAAGGGGACGGATCGCAGCGCTTACCTGAACGGACTCGCCGGCCTGCTCGAAAACCCCATCCCAGTCCTTGGCGGTCCGCTCCTCGTCGCGGCGGGATTCGGTCCGGCGATCGGCGTGCGGGAGCGGACTACCAGCGGCCTGTCGTTCGTCAACACCAGGCCGTCCCGCCTGGGACTTCCGTTCGCCTTCGAAGACGGGCGCGTGGAGATACTCCCGCCGGCAGATGCCGGCATGCATTCCTTCAGGGTACGCTACGAGCTGAACGTGTCGTCCGCGGTCAGGCGATGGACTGCCTGGCTGCTCATATTCGTTGTGTTCGTGGAGCTTCCCGTGCTGATCGTCCTTCCCTCAGGATTGGGTTGGTTCTGTATCGGGAATCCGGATCCGGCGGTCCGATATCAGGTCTTTCAAGTGGCGCAGATATGCCACGTTCTCTGGCCTCCATTCTTTTTCCTGTACCTTGTGAAGCGCACGCTGCGCGGCACCGGGGCGATGTTCGAGGCGTTTCTGAAAGTCGCGACGGTTAAGGCTGCCGGCGCCGGCGACAGGCGCTGAACCAGGCATGGTATCCGGGTGCACTGTAAGCTCGCGGAAGCGGCCGAACAGAAAGGCCTCTGAGATAGGAGGCGAGGTCGGAAGACGCGTGGTTCGCGTTCGGTGCTTCCGGAAAACTTCCGGGGTAAAAAATCGCGGGAAGGGAGGTACAGCGGGAGTCGTCCTCTCGGAATGGCTGGGGTAGCGCCCTCCCATCTTCGCTGGACATCCCAATACCGTCGGCGAACATCGTAACCGGCTCCGGGCAGGGACGCCTGTCCGGATTGAACTCGCTATCCGGATCCTGATCGCAGGAGATGGGCTTTTGTCCGCGGACTCCAACGGCACGCTTGCTGGTTTTTCTCCTATACGAATGCACGTCGTGCTCATCGCGGTGCATCTTGCGGGTAACGTGTCCGATGCTGTTCCGGGCGCGCGTCCAGAGTATTGTTGTTAGTCGGCGCGCGCAACGAAGGCTGATGTCGGAGGGCTGAAGGGGAATGATCTTCCTCCGGCACGGCCGGGACGGTTAACTCCACAAAGGTTGCGAGTGAGCCACAGGCATCCGATTCGGCAGAGAAAAGCTTGCGCTCAGAGGCAGAGGTTTTCGCGAATGGATAAACTCCGGAGAAGACCTAATAAGGCCGACCGTTCTCCCGCCAATCAATCAGAAGGGAGAAGTATATCCGGCGACCCGGGTGGAGAGGTCGGTGACGGAGCGCAATGGGTTGCGGAGAAAGGAGATAAGGAGCGGAAGTCCGTCGGGACGGACGATGTGGAAATCGCCCTTGTGCGTCGCGCCCTCAGGGGCGATCTTGATGCCTTCGAGAAGCTGATCTCCAGGCATCGAGGCGCGGTGGTGGCTCAGGCGTATGCGCTGGTGGGCGATTATCACGTGGCGGAGGATGTGGCGCAGGAGGTCTTCATAAAGGTCTACGAGTCGCTGGGAGACATCAAGGACCCGGCGCGGTTCAAGGGATGGCTCTCGGTGATCGTCAGGCATACCTGCGTTGACTGGGCGCGATCGTACAGGAAGGGGGACGCGAGCCTGGAGGCGATGAAGGATGCCGGGATGGACGTCCGCGAGCCGGTGGGCGGGGAAGCGTCGGCGACGATCGAGTGGCGGGAGGAAGATGGGAGGATACTGGCGGCGCTGGCGGAGATGAGGGAGGACTATCGCGAGATCATCGTGATGAAGCACATGGAGGGGATGTCATACAAGGAGATTGCCGAGCGGTTGGATATGACGGTATCGGCTGTAGGCGAGAAGCTCTCGCGCGTCCGGGGGATACTCAAGACGAAACTGGAAAAGAAGGGCGTTCCCCGGCCGGTGGAAGGGGAGACGATGGGGGACGGCGGGAAAGGACGGATGTCGTGACCGTGCGCGAAGAGGACAGAGATATCTGGATCTCCCGCTACCTGGACGGCGAACTGCCCGACGAGGAGCGCCGTGAAGTAGAGGAGAAGATACGGTCCGACCCCGTGTGGGCCGGAGAACTGGCCGCTGTTCGAAGTCTGTGCGGGGCTCTCGATTCCGCCCTTGCCCGGATCAGGGAGCAGGGGATGTCGGATGGGTTCGAGGATGCCGTAGGGAGCGAGATAAAGCGGCGCGGCATCCGGCCCGCGCGCGGGATTACGACCAGACGCCGCGCCGGTTCTTTGCCGCTTCCCTCGCGGCGGCCGCTCCGCGCCGTCTTCATTCCCGCGGCGGCGGCCGCGGCCGTCGCGTTGCTGGTCGGCTCCGCGGTTTACGTTTACATCGCGGGGGCGGGCTGGCTGGCAGGTTCCGGCGCGCCAGACAACATCTTCGCCGTGTCGGCCCCGCCGGGGACGCGGGCCACCGTGAACGGCCGTGCGGAAGGTCCCGTGCCTGAACGTCTGCTGCCCGGGCAGAAGCTGGAAGTAGCGGTCGGGACCGTCGCGCTCGCCTCTCCTGACGGGAGCCATTTCCGCATCCGTGGCCCGTCCGCGATCGAGGTTGAAGCAACGGCGGACCGCAGACCGTCGCTGACGCTGAGAGAGGGATTCCTGCTTGCGGACGTGGCCCCCGGTAAGGGCGAATTCCGCCTCGGTCTGCCCGGAGGCACGACGGTCCGCGTTCTGGGCACCAGGTTCGACGTGGTGGCCATCAGGGGCGACGGGAAGTCGGCTGACTCGATCGCTGTGCGCGTAGCCGAGGGACGCGTCGCGGTGGAGGGTTCGTTCGGACGGGTGCTCGCCACTGGGGGCCAGGCGGTCTTGGCGAAGGCGGGGTCCGCTCCGGCCGTGATCGGGTTCGACGCGCGCGAGCTGATCGCCTCGTGGACCGCCGCTCCTGATCGTGGGGAGGGGGGCATCGAAGCTTATCGCGAACCCGACATAGTGCCGCCGTGGCCGCAGGCCGGCGGCGCGCCGTCGCATTCCGGCGCCACGCCGTTGACGGGTCCGGACGATCTGACCGTCGCGCGCACGCTGTCTATGCCCGGAACGGCGAGAGGCGGCGGGCCCGTCCGGACCGGCGCGACCCTTGTCGGGATGGCCATGGATGCGCAAGGCCGCTGCTGGGCCATCGAAAGGCGCGGAGATATTTCCCGCCTTGTGCGCTTCGATTCCTCATCGGGGGCGGTCGAGGAGGCAGGACGCTTCCGGGGCGGTTCGCAGTGCCCGCCGGTCCTCACTCCGAAGGGCCTGTGCATATGCTCCGGCAGTCTCCCGGCCGAGTCTGTTGTGGCGTTCGATATCAGGATCGCCCCGGATGGGAACAGACCGGGGCCGTGCCGCATCGCATGGAAGCGTGACGTCGGGGCTTCAGCCTACGCGGTATCGGTTGCCGGAGACGGCACCGTGCTCGTCAGCGCGCAGAACGGTCTGCACGCCCTCTCGGAAGACGGCGATCCGATCTGGTCGGCCGGCGGCATCGGCGAGATTCAGGCGCCCGCTTCGGTAGACCTGGAAGGTTGCGTGTACGCCGCCGGCGTGGATGGGCGCGTGCATTGTCTGAACCCGGCCGATGGCCGCACGATATGGACGGTCCGTCTGTCCGGCGGTGGGAGATTCTTTCAGCCGCCTGTTGTCGGCAGCAGCAGAGTGTGGACGGTCGACTGCTCCGGAACCCTTTCGGCCATCGGCAGGGACGGGCAGGTCGCCGGCAGCCGCGCCTTCGACGGGCTGAAACTCTGCCCAATTGCCGCCCGCGACGGCGTACTGGTCGCGGCCGGCTCGAAGATATTCTTCGTGCCCGAAGGATCCCCGACATCGGCTCGCGAGGTATGCGATCTGAGGGAGAAGGGGGCGCCCGTCGCCTGGGCGGCCGATGGGAATCGCAGGCTCTACGCGGCCGCGTCTGGCGGGATCGCCAGACTTGACCCGGATTCAAACGGGGGGTACCAGGTGGCCGCATGGGCCCAGCTCGCCGGGGATGCCGCCGGATGGTTCCCGGCCATATCGCTTTCCCACGGCCCGCTGGCGATCGCGGCCGGTCGCCTTGCCGTCCTCTACAGCGACCGGCTGCTTGCCTGGACCGCCAGATAGCGGAGCATTCCCCCCCCCTGGCATCGCGTCCGACGCGTCCATGGAGGAACCGCGCCCGCCAGGGCAGAGAGGTTGGGCCTGTTTCGTACGCCCCTCCGGGACTGCGGGAGTGGAAGGTGCACCGGAACCTGCTCCTCCCTCTTCGAATCCTCCACTCCGGGGTGCCAACCCTGTCGAAAAAATTCCGTTAAAAACGGCGGTGGGATATTGCAAAAAAGCCCGCAAGTGGTTTATATCTGAGACAGGGGGGTATTGAGGAACCGCGTGGGTTCCTTGCTGCGTCGGCCTGCGTTTCTTCTGCGCGCGTCTTCGCGATGTGGAGGCGGCCGTCGCGTGGAGGCTTTGGGGAAAGAATGGAGGATTCACCTTCCGATGGCGGGAGGCCTCCCTCCGGTCCAGATGGGAGGCACAGGTGGTTCCCGAAGGTTTCCGACGCGGAATGGAACGACTGGCGATGGCAGTTTCGCAACCGCATCTCTTCTATTGACGACCTGGCGCGGCTGACAACCATATCGGGAGATGAACGCGCCGTATTATCCGATGTTCTCAGCGATTTCAAAATGGCGGTTACTCCATACTATTTTTCCCTGATAGACCCGAGCGACCCGAACGATCCGATACGCCGACAGGCCATCCCGTCCATTGACGAATACCTGTACCGTAACGTGGGAGAGGACGATCCGCTTCACGAAGAGGCCCTCTCCCCTGTGCCAGGGTTGACCC
>JAOACM010000006.1:0-21387 GCA_026417845.1 Planctomycetota bacterium
ACGACGCGTATTCCCCTTTTTGCCAGGGCCGAGCGCATCCGCGCGGCGTGCGATCCCATTTTGCGGCGCAGCTCCGGTTCGGAGCGGATTATGCGGAGAGCCTCGAGACACGCGGCGGCTATCGGCGGCGGCGGTATGGCCGATCCGGACGCAATGGCGCTCCGGCGGAACTTTTCCACCAGTTCGACGCGTCCAGCGAGGAAGCCGCCGCCGGCGCCCATCGCCTTGCTCATGCTTCCCAGCACCGTCGCGGCGGACGGCAGCACGCCGGCTGCCTCAAGGGAGCCTCGGCCCGAAGCGCCGAGGACGCCCACGCCGTGCGCGTCGTCCACCAGCAGCTCGGCCCCGGCCCTGGTCGCGGCCTCATGCAGTTCCGCGAGCGGGGCGGTCTCGCCGCTTATCCCGTAGACCCCGTCCGTAGCGATTATCGGCGGCGGACCGCGGTGGGCCGCCAGCAGGCGGGACAGGTCGGCCGCATCAAGATGCCTGAACGTTCTGATCTCCAGCCCGGCCGCGCGCATGCCTAGGAACAGGTTTGAGTGGCAGTTTTCGTCGCAATAGACCGTCCTGCCGCTCCCTGCGAAGACCGAGAAATACACCGGCCCGCCGAAGTAGGCGGCGCCGAGTATGCAGGCCGCCCCGGTCCCCATGAACGCGGCCAGCTCTTCCTCGAGCCGCTGGTGGATGTCCCGCCAGCCAAGCGCCCATCGCGAACTGGTGGCGCTGATGCCGTACCGGCGCGCGGCGCGGCAGAGCGCGTCGGCCAGACGGGGATCCCCGGCCAGCCCCAGATAATCGTTGCCGGCGAAGTTCACTCTGCCCATCGCATCCCGCTTTTCCCGCGCCCAGCGCCCCGCGCCCCGCGCGCCGGTCGCCGGGATCATTTCTCCTCGACGACCTCCGCCCCCGTTGCCTTCCACCCCTCTTCGGTCTTCACGAACCACATCGCATACCGGTGGCCGCCGGCGAGCTTCGTAAGATCTTCCCATGTCGTCTCTTCCGGCGACTGCTTTGCACGCACCGTCGCCCTGAATTCGGCCTTGGCTTTCTTCCCGCCTTCTTCCAGCCTAACGACGATCGGTTCCGCGACGGCGGCCTCCACAACCTGAAACTCCTGCCAGATTATCCGCGTCAGGATGGCATGAATCTCGTCCTTGCCCATGCCTTTGAATCTGAAATCCCTGTGGAGGTGAACCGTGATGTCCGAAGGCTTTCTGCGGCGCGCGCCTTCCGCCGCTTCGCGTATGACATCGCGCACCCTGTCTTCCTCGCTGCGCGACATCTTCCAGATCGCCCAGCCCCCGGCCGCGATCGCGGCCGCCGCTATCGCGACGATCAGAAGGCGCCGGACCGCTACGCCAGCCATGAAGTTTCCCTCGCGCTCGCATGCCCGGGAGCCTGCCCGTTATTTCCTCGGATGCCGCCTCTCTATCGCCTCCGCGCATGCCAGCAGGTTGTATATCGTGGATTCGAACGCGCCGAAAGTAAAACCGTCAGCGAAAAGCGCCATCGAAAGGTCGTACCTGGCATCCACCGGCCAGACCGCCACGCAGTATTCCCAGCATGTTTCGAGGTTCGCCTGCAGAAATTTCACCGCCTCGTCGAAACGGCTTACCGGCAGATCGGCCGTACGTGTTGTTATGCATATCATATCGGAATCTTCGCTGATATACGCGAGCACTTCAAAGGGGCGCTTGTTGATCTTGAAAACGACCCTGTTCTCGTCAATCGCCTCCAGATCGGTCACCTTCTCCTCCAGCGCCTCCACGAAGTCCATGATCTTTTCGACGAAGTACTGTCGTTCCAGATCGTAATCCATAGGGTCTCCCGCGGGGAGATCCCGCCCCTCCGAAAAGATGCCCGCCTGTCTGGTAAACGTGGCGCTCCGTACCCGCCTCGTCCGCTTCCCCGGAACGGGGGAAATATTAGAGAATGCACATGAGCGCGCAACCCAAATTCCATCTGTACCCGCATGCCCCTCTGCTCCCTTCCCGGACCGCCTTAGTCATTCCGGCCGCCTACATACCGACAAGCGGGGATCTGTCTCGCCACCTTCCCGCCAAAAAAATTTTTTGCATGGGCAGTTGACAAGTCTCGAAAAGAAGTAAATTTCATAACAGGCGCCGATGCAAGGCGTTATGACGGAGGCTGGGCGCCCGAGGCATGATGTGGAGGGTACCGCTATTTCAGCGCAGGGAGGAAATCTATGGCTGCCATCGGAAGCGCGATACGCGCCGGTTTACCTGGGACCATTGCTGGAGCTGTTTCGTTCGCACTGAGAGTTCCTCTCCTCAGAGACTGCCTGCTGCGCGGCCTGTTCAGATCGCTGGACAGGGCCTACGCGGCCACGACGGAAGACCGTGCGCTGCTCCTGAATGACCGCTGGTGGGCATCTACGCTGGTTCCGTTCATCGAACGTCTGGTGGCGGAACGGCCTGCGGCTGCCAAGGCGGTGGTCAGATTCATAGCCACGTGGGTTATGGACATGTACCGGCGGGAAGAAAGGCGCAAGGTGGGGAAGGCCAATCCCGTCACCATAGTGATAGAGCCGACCGACCGGTGCAACCTGAAGTGCCCGGGCTGCTATGCCAAGAGCGGCCGCGATGGGTCGGATATGTCTTTCGAACACCTCCACCGCGTGGTAGAGGAAGCTATCGGGATGGGCGTCACGCTCATAACGGTCAGCGGCGGCGAGCCTTTCCTGCGCGAACACCAAGATCAGACCATTTCCCGCCTTGCCCGGAAATTCCCGGACCGCGGATTTCTGGTTTACACCAACGGTACGCTTATTGACGAGGATATCGCCCGAAGCATCGGGGAGACAGGCAATGTGTTCCCGGCCATAAGCGTCGAAGGGTTTGAGACCCAGACCGACGCAAGACGCGGAAGCGGAACCTACTCGAAGACTCGCCGTGCCAGGGAAATCCTCGCCAGACACGGCGTAATGACGGGATTCTCCGCCACCGTCACGCGCGAGAACGCGGATGGCATATGCTCCGATGAGTTCATCGAACAGCGCATAGCCGAGGGAGACCTGTTCGGCTGGTTCTTCCTGCTCCAGCCCATAGGCCGCTCCCCCCGCCCGGATCTGATGGTCACGTCAGAGCAGCGGGCGAAACTCAGAGAAACCATATACCGCTGGCGGGATCAGCGCAAACCGATATTGCTCGGGGACTTCTGGAACGATGGACCGCTGGTGGATGGCTGCATCGCTGGCGGACGGCACTACCTGCATATATATGCAAACGGAGACATAAGCCCCTGTGTATTCTCGCCGGTGGCCGGTGGCAACATAATTGATATCATCGAGGGCCGCTCGGAATATAAAAGTCTGGACGAGTTCGTGCAGAAGAATCCTGTCTTCAGGGCGTTCAGGGAGGAACAGAGCAGAATATCCGACCGCAGGCGTCCATGCCTGCTGATGGACCATCCCGACGCGTTCAGACGGATATATCAGAGGGGAGGATGCCGCCCCGCGAAGAACATGCCTGGCGGATACTTGGACGGCCACATCGCGCACCATCTGGATGAGACGGCTGAAAGCTGGAAGCGCATGGCCGAGCGACTGCGCCCGTTGATGCCGGGCGAATTTCTACAGCAGGACGGTTCAGGAAAAGTAAGCGAAGCAGATGTTGCAAAGATGTCGGTTGCCGGATGACTTTGGATGCCTTGAGCCGGTTTGGCAAAGTCATAACATTCGCCTCTTAAAGCGGTTGCGAACTTTATTTGCAGGGCGGGCAGGCTCTCCTCCTGTTCCGACGTACTGAATTAAGACGTAACTGAGCCTTACACAATAGGTTGCACCTCTTTAAACCAGTTCTAAGCATTTTGGCTTTTTCCCCCGCTCGAAGCCGGTTGCGCTGTTGATCCGCGGGGGAGACTGTCAGGGGATGTCGCGATGAACAGGGCGCAGAGTCGTACGCGAAGGCTTGCCTCCGAACCCTCCTTACAGAAGACACTTGGGGATCGCGAAGGATGCTCCACAGTCCGCAGGTTCTCTCTGAATAGCTGGGGGTAGGAACCATCGCCGCCTGCGTATATCTTCTTCCTCCCGTCGGGGGAATGCAACCAGCTCTGAGAAGCGAGCTGGAAGTCTGCAGGATGGCCGCTTCCTGCACGATGTGCTACAGGCACTTTGCGCAGGAAGACAACCTCTGGGTAGAGGTAGCGTGCGGTTGCCAAGTCGGGCGTGAATATCATTCGGGATGGAATCAAGACGCTACCGTACAAAGGGCAAGGCTTTTTCCACGGAATGCCGCAACATGTTTTTTAGCTCAATGACTTGCGACAGGTCGGTTTTTGGGACTCTGCGCCTAACTCTTTGCGTAGCAAGGAGTTGTGTCTTAAAGGCGCAACAAAATTCGGGGTGTGCCTGAAAGAGCCAAAGTTCACTAAGCCTCAGGCCGGATTATGTGTTATAATATTTGACGTCCGCTAATGGTATGATTGCGCGACGGCGGGCGACAAGCGGGGGAGGGGAATGAGATAGCGGGAGGGATTAAAAGAATCGGGGGAGGATAGAGCGGTGCCGATCTACGAATACGCGCACGACGATGGCAGATGCGAGAAGGGGCCGGACAGATTCGAGGTTCTCCAGAAGATGAGCGATCCGCCTCTGGGGGTTTGCCCCAGGTGCGGCGGTAAGGTTCACAGATTGATATCCGATGTTAGCACCACGGTTTATAAGTACAGCGCGAAGGATGCCGCCCGCGCAGGATTCACGCAGTACAGGCGAGCCGGCAAGGGCATCTACGAGAAGGAATTCGGTCAGGGGCCCGGAGTCATAAGCGACGGCAGCTGACACTGGGCGATCCCCAATGCTGGGCGTGCAGTTTGTCGGCATGGAAAGTCCCGCGGATCCTTGAGCGTGGCGACGGCCGGCTTATCACTGGAACGATCAAAGCGAGAAAGGCGTCTAAATTCCGGAGAGGTCTTACGTCTTAAGTTTATGGAGGTGGCGTCCGGCATGATCCGGCCGGTAGCGGCATGGAAACGGTTAAAAGGTTTGGAGGCTTCCGCCATGATCGCAAGGTATGTTGCGGCCTGTGTATCGGTTGTCGTTCTGGCGTTCCTTTGGGCGGGGTTGGGTTTTGGCGGGGATGATGCCGGAGAAACGAAAGCGCCAGCTGCAAGGCCGGAAGGAGGAGCGAGGGCTGCCGCGACCGCAGAGGGGACCAGGGAGAAGGCCGCGGACGGGGAAAAAGGTGCCACGCCCAACCAGAAGGTCATGGCGGCGCTCAGGAAAACCGTCTTCGCGGAGGCGGCCACGCACGAGGTCCCCTTGTCCGATTTTCTGGCCCTCTTGGTGAAGATGACCGATTCCAATATAATCCTCGACCCCACGCTGCCGGAAGATGTCAGGAAGACGCAGGTCACGGTGCGCGTAAAGAAGGGCACGACCGCCGCTGACGCGCTGGGAGTGGCGCTGGCCATCGCCGGGCTGCGCTATGTCCTGGCGGACGGAGCAGTATTCATCTCGACGCCTGGCAAGCTTGCCGACAGGCTCATATACGGCGAAGCCCCCTCCAAACCCCTCGGCGCCGACCGCGCATCGCTTCCGATGACCACCGGCGAAGCCGTGGCGCTTACCAGCGACTTGGACGATGACGATGGGTTCGTGCCGATTGAGTCGGCTATACGGTTTACGCCGTGGCGGATCCGGCGCCTTCCATGGCGGGACCCGGTGACCGGGCTGATGCAGTATCCCGCCCCGCCGCTATGGCAGGAGGACCCCGACATCGGTTCGCCCCGCTTCAGGTTCAGCCATCAGCCTTCGTTCCTGAAGCCGGAATATCTTGCCGAGTTTGTCTATGCGGACAGGGAGAAGCAGCAGCGCGAGGCCGGCGAAGAGGAGCTGCTTCGTGCGATTCTGAAGCTCCTGAAGGAAAATCCTGACATGACCGCCGAGGAGATACTTAAGAAGCTGGGCGTTGAGACTCCGGCGAAAAAAGAGGCGAAGAAAGTCGAGCAGAAATAGCCGCCAGCCTCCGGCTGCCTGGCGCCGCCACGGCGGCCGCACGGAATCTGCTCCCGTCTGCGAACGACGCAACCGGCTCGCCGGTCCGATTCGGCGCTTGCATTCCTTCCGGATAGCGGTATCCGTTTCTGGCGCGCGGGCCGTGTTTTCGTGCGGCAGGGGGCGCGGAGATTCGTGCGGCGGAAGCCGCGGTGAGGCGGAGCGTCGTTTCGACGGCCGCGCAGGAGCCCGGGGTCCGGGCAGCGACCGGAATGGGAGAATCGGGAATGTCCATCCACAAGAGTCTGAAGACGGCGGGAGCGCTGGCCAGGCACAGGAACGTGCTCAGCCGGGAGGAGAGGATCAGAAAGCTCGAGGAAGCCGGCCGGTGGGTCGAGGGGAAAAATACGGTATTCGGCCTGCCGAAGGTCAAGAATATAAAGGTCGTAGGGAAGAAGAAGGGCGCGGCCAAGAAGAAAGAAGAAGCCGCCGCGGCCGCAGCTCCGGCCGCCGGAGCCGCTGCGCCGGCCGGCGGGACCTCCGCGCCAGCCGCCACGGCAGCTGAGGCCGCCCAGAAGGGTGGCGCCAAGGGTGCTGCTGCGAAGCCGGCCGCCGGCAAGAAAGAATAAACCTGCCGTGCATGTGCCCTATCCGCGCTCGTTCGAACAGCTTGCCCGCCCCGGTCTGCTTGTACCGGTGCGCAGGACATTTACAGGCGACGGACTGACTCCCGTTGCCGCCTTCCGGCGGATACATCGGGGGGAGTACGGTTTCCTTCTCGAATCGGTAGAACGCGGGGAGCGTATCGGGCGGTACAGTTTTGTCGGCTCCTCGCCGGAGGCCGTATTCCGCGGGACGATCTTCCCTTCGTTCGGCTACGAGGTACTTGATACGCGCTCCGGCGCCCTCCCAGGCGCAAGCCCGGCGGGCGGGGGGAGTGAAGGGCGGGAGTTGCCGCGCGCCATCCCGATCCCGGCGGTCTCGTCGGGAGCAGGCGATCCGATCCGCGCCTTCGCGGAGTACTTCGGCCGGTTCAGGGCCGCGGAGGTCGAGGGTCTGCCGCCGTTCGCCGGCGGCGCCGTGGGATACTTCGGCTACGACACGGTGCGGGCGATCGAACGGCTGCCGAACCCGCCGCCCAGGCGGATATCCGTTCCCGATATGCAGTTCATGATCTTCAGGACGCAGGTGATCTTCGACCATGTCAAGAACCTGGTCCACGTCGTCCATTACGCGGATCCATCGGACGGCGGTCCGGCGCGAGCCTGCGAACGGGCGGCGGAGGTGCTGGAGGATACAGCGAGGCGTCTGTCCGAGCCGGCGGATGTCGGGATAGACGATTTCCCGGTCCCTCTGCCCGACCCGCCCGGCGGGACGGTCTCGAACCTGAGCCGGGAGGAGTTCGTCGAAAGGGTCAGGCGTGCGAAAGAGTATATCGCGGCGGGGGACATAATCCAGGTGGTGCTTTCTCAGCGTTTTTCACTCCCGTGTCCGGCTCCGCCGTTCGAGATATACCGCGCGTTGAGGGCGATCAACCCGTCGCCTTACATGTTTTATCTTCACATGGGCGATCTGCATCTGGTGGGTTCGTCTCCTGAGGTAATGGTCCGGGTCGAGGGCCGGCGCGTGCTGGTACGTCCGATAGCCGGCACGCGTCCCAGAGGCGCCTTGCCGGAAGAGGACGAACGCCTCGGGCGCGAGCTGCTTTCCGATCCGAAGGAACTCGCCGAGCACGCGATGCTGCTGGACCTGGGGCGCAACGATGTCGGCCGCGTATCGGAAATGGGCTCTGTGCGGATCGAAGAGCAGATGGTCCTTGAGCATTATTCGCACGTCATGCACATAGTCTCCACGGTGACGGGCCGTCTGCGGCCGGGTCTGGGAGCTTTCGACGCTCTCAGGGCCTGCATGCCGGCCGGCACCGTGACCGGCGCGCCGAAGATAAGGGCGATGGAGATAATAGACGAGCTGGAGCCGGAGACGCGCGGTCCCTACGCCGGCGCCGTGGGCATAATGGACTTCGCCGGCAACATGAACACGGCCATAACCATACGGACGGTGATGGTCATCGGAGGGGAGGCTCACATCCAGGCCGGAGCAGGGATCGTGGCCGACTCGGACCCCGGGCGCGAATACGAGGAAACCATAAACAAAGCGAAGGGAATGCTCAAGGCGCTGGGCCTTGCCCGTACCTTCATGTCTTCTCGAAGGAAGTCGTAATTATTTGCCGCATTCGGGCCCACCCCCCATCCACCCCCTACGCCCCGCGAAAAAGCGTTGACACGCGGCGCGGAAGGTCTAGACTGCGAAAAGATATGCGTTTCTCGCGGCGGGGGGCCGGCGGAAGCGGACCTGGCTGACCGGTTCGGTGGAATTGTCCGCGTCTTTTTCCCGATTCGATGTCGGGTGCCGGCATCGCGCATCGAGGCTGCCGCCGCACGGGCGACGGAGGAGGGAGGAGATGACCTGCGATCGTAACGCGCCGGTCGGGTTCCTGATGCAGGGCCTTGGCGCGATCATGCCGGTATTCCTGGCCGCAGCGTCTGCCCGGGCTGCCGAGCCGACCGATTATGAGAAAACCCTGCCGGAGGCGGAACGGCAGCAACGCCAGCAGGTGCGCGAGGAGCAGAAGCGCATCCTGGAGGAGTTCAAAAAGAAGCTCCAGGACGAGAACGCGAAGCTTCAGGAAGTCAAAAGCATGGAGGTAGCGATAGACGAGGACAAGCTGACCGTCAAGGAGCCCGCCACGCCCGAGGAGGCGATCGGCAGAAGCAGGATACGCGATATTTTCGAGATCGCTCCGGAAGATTTCGACATTCTGACGCACGACCGGTGGTCGCTGCACATGCACGATTTCAAGTGCGACAACTTCGTCCTGGTGGACGAGAATCTCGCGCCTGCGCCGGGCCGGACCTGGCTGGCCCTCTCATTCACGATCACCAACTCGACGGACAAGCCCAGGGCCATATGCCCCAAGTTCACTCTGATGACCAACAAGGGCGCCATCCGCCACCACATGGGCGGTTTCGTGCCGACGCGGATATTGTCGGAGTCGGTATTGAAGGACCTCGAATCGCCGGTGGACATGTTCGCGTTCTTCCGGAAGGAAGGCGACAGGCTCGTCCCTAGGCAGCACTTCGAGCCGGGGGCGGTCCGGCATGGGGCGTGCGTGTTCCCGGTGGAAGATCAGGAGTTCTTCATGTTCAACGAGGCGCAGCTCCTGGTTGACGGCCTAAACAACGCCTACAAGTACGACAGGAAGCTCAAGCGCACGCTGGTGCTGACATTCGAGCGCGAGGGGGCTGAGTTCTTTCCCCACCGGGTGGGGTTCAAGTATCGTGGCAAGCGGTGGGAATGGGTATGGATGTGGGACCAGGACATAACTGTCTCTCTGGACGGCATCATGGACCGGAAGCTGAAGACTCCCAACGAGCGCGACAAGTTTCTCTGGGCGGCCAGATGGGAACAGTCGAATTCTACCGGGGTGCCTCAGGCCATAAAGGTAAAAGAAGTCAGGATGCTGCTCCCCATGAAGGTTGACGTTGGAGGGACGCAGGTCGAGATAAATGCCGAGGTGGTGGACGACGGCAAGTCCACGATACACAAGGCAGCCTACATGAAGGACGCCGGGATGGATTTCAAGACCGACAGGCTGCTGGCGGCCACGATAAAGCCGGGCGACAGGATATCCGGGACCGCCATATTCGACGGGGCTGACGTGGATTTCGATAAGGCCTTCGATGATATCGAGACGCTCCTGACTCTCAGGCTCGACAGGGATGGCGAGGCGAAATCGAAAGCGGAGAAGGTGAAGCCCATGGATCCCGAAAAGAAGGTGTCGCTGCCGTTCAATCTCTACACGGCCAGGCGGGTTCTGACGGCGGAGGAGCGGGAGGCGGTCAGGACTCAGGTGCTCGCGCAGGTGGAACCGGCCGTGCAGGGTCTCAAGGCGCGCAAGGCGGTGACGCTCAGCTTCAAGGCTGAAAGCGGTCTGGCGACCGGAGAGAGGACGATAAAGAGGTACTACCGCAAGCCCGGGAAGATCGAAGAGGACTGGCTGAAGGCATGGGAGGAGCTGGGAAGGGAGCAGAAGGAATAGCAAGTCCTTCGGAAAGTCCGTCGTTCATGATCCTGGTTATAGATAATTACGATTCTTTTACGTACAACCTGGTGCAGGCTATTGGTGCGCTGGGGGCGGAGCCGCGCGTTTTCCGGAACGACCAGATAACGCTGGAGGAGATCGAAAGGCTGGCGCCCGATCGGATAGTCATATCTCCCGGCCCGTGCACGCCCAGGGAGGCGGGCATATCGGTGCCGCTGGTGCGCCGGTTTGCGGGCAGGTTCCCGATCCTGGGCGTATGCCTTGGGCATCAGAGCATCGCGGCGGCGTTCGGCGCCGGCATAGTGCGCGCCGGGCGGCTGATGCACGGCAAGACGTCCCTGGTCGAACACGACGGACGTGGGATATTCCGGGGTCTGGCGAATCCCTTCGAGGCCGCGCGCTATCATTCGCTGATGGTCGAGGAGCGTTCGCTGCCGCCGGAGCTTTACGTGACGGCGCGGAGCGCTGACCTCAAGGAGCTGATGGGGCTGCGGCACGTCCGTTTCGCTCTGGAAGGGGTCCAGTTTCATCCTGAGAGCTTCCTGACGGCGGAAGGGCCGAAGCTGATAAAAAATTTCCTCGAAAATCCTTTTCACGCGGAGTAACAGACCCGGGCCGTCGCTCTGAAGCTGGAGAAGGCATCGAAGGGTGGATGCCGGCGCCGGCGGCACGGGCGGACCGGAGCGTTCCTTCGCGCCGGGAGGCGCGGTACGATCCGGCGGGCAGCCGCCGGTCCCTCCGGCGGCGGAGGGATCTGTTCCGCTGTGGCGCGGCGGCCGTTTCGGAGTCCGGCCATGTCCGGGGTATCTGTGGAGAAGACGGTGTTGCGCGAGGTACGGGCGCGGCGGCTGATAGAGCCGGGCGAGCCCGTACTGGTAGCGCTGTCCGGCGGTCCGGACTCGGTCGCCCTCCTGTCAGCCCTGAAATCGCTGGCCGGGAGGCGCGGGTGCGGCTGGCTGTTGTTCGCCGCGCATCTCAACCATCGCCTGCGCGGCAGGTCATCCGACAGGGACGAACGGTTCTGCCGCCGGCTCTGCGGGGAACTGGACGTGCCGTTCCGGTCCGAGGCGGTGGACGTCCGGAGGATCGCCGGGGCCAGAGGCATTTCGATCGAGACGGCTGCGCGCGAGGCGCGACGGGCGTTCCTGGTCCGTGCGGCGGACGGGTTCGGGTGCGCCACGGTGGCGGTAGCCCATCAGGCGGACGACCGGATAGAGACGCTCCTTTTCCGGCTCTGTCGCGGGACCTCGGCAGGGGGGCTTTCAGGCATCGAGTGGGAGTCTCCGCTCCGTACCGGACTGCGGCCCATCCGGCTGGTGCGTCCGCTGCTCTCGCTGTTCCGCTCCGACCTGCTCGAATATCTCCGCGAAAAGGGCCGTCCGTTCCGCAGAGACGCCACAAACCGCGATCTTAAGATTCCACGCAACTATATCCGGCACCGGATAATCCCGGCGCTGGCCGGGCGGGTGCATCCCGGTACCCGGCTCGCCCTTTGGCGGCTGGCGGAGAGCGCCGGGGAAACATCCGGACGCGAAAAGCGATCTCGGCTCTCGCTCTTCCGGGCCTGCGCGGGGCTGGGCCTGTGCGGGGAGCTGCGGCTTCCGGTGGAGGCGGAGGGCTACGATGCGGACGATGTGCGGGATGCGCTGGCGGTCGCGCGCGAGGTCTGGCGTGTCGAGGGGCCTCCGTCGTCGGAGGATCTCCGGCGGCTTGGCGCGCTCCTCCGTCCCGGACCGGCGGCGCGCCTCGACCTGCCGGGGGGGCTGATCGCGGAGCGCGGGGGCCGGTCGGTCCGCATCGGGCCGCGGCGTTGACAAAGGCGCGCGTTCGGGTAAGCTCCCTGCCCGATCCGTCGAGAGGCTGCAGCATTCCTCTTCTTACGGGAAGGTGTTTCGCCCCTTTGAGCGGTAGGGGAGGAGCAGAAGCGGATCGAGGGGCAGGCGCAAACGGCGAATCAGTGGAGGAATGGCGTCGGGATGGAACTCAAGGAATTCAGGCGTATAACGGCGAGGCTCAGGTGCGAGAGCGGGCTGCACATCGGGGGCAGGAGCGAGGGCTTTAGCGTTGGCGATCTGGACGGCCCCATCGCGCGCGACCCGATGACCGGCCAGCCGTACATACCGGGCTCTTCGCTTAAGGGGAAGCTGCGCTCCCTGCTGGAAATGAAATATTCGGCCCACACCAAGGAAACCGGCCGGCCCTGCAACTGCGCGCAGTACGACACGTGCGACGTGTGCCGACTGTTCGGCTGCGGGGAGGCGGTCAGATCGTCGCAGCCGACCCGGCTGTTGTTTCGCGACTGCCGGCTGACGGCCGACTCGGCGGCGGCGCTTGCGCGCGGAGCCGACGAGCTTTACAGGCAGGCCGAGGTCAAATCCGAGATCCGCGTGGATCGCTCAGCCGGCAAGACGGCCCACGGCGGCCTGCGGCAGATCGAAAGGGTTCCGGCCGGGACCGAATTCGACGTGGAGATCGTGCTGCGGATTTACGAGGGCGACGATCCCGAAAAGCACGTGGCGAAAGTTAAGGAGTGCTTCGAACTCCTCCAGCAGGATTACCTCGGCGGCGGCGGCTCGCGCGGCTACGGCAAGGTCAGGATATACGACCTGGCCGTTGACGGCCGGCCCGTGTGATTCCGGATAATCTTCCGATGGCCTGCGCGATATATCGGGCGGGGCTTACGGTTGAGGGGCCGATTTCCGTTCCGTGGACGGCCGACACCATATTCGGCCACATATGCTGGGCCGTGCGCGACGGGTGGGGCGAGGGCGCACTGAAGGCGCTCCTGGATATGTGCCGCGCAGGGGATCCGCCGTTCGTCCTGTCCGACGCGCTGCCCGGCGATATGCTGCCGAAACCGGCGACGGCCGAGGAGATATTCGACAGGGTTTGCCCGGCCACGGAGCGCGCATCGTTACCGGACAGGCTGGAAAAGCTGTCCGGCCGCCGGTTCCTGCCGCCGGCATGTTTCGACGCGCTCCGCCGCGGGGAGATTTTCGACGTGGCGGCTCTGGATGCGGCCGGCGAACCCGCGGTCGTGTCGAGGCGGCTGGCGCGGGCGGCGGTGGACCGTGCGCGCGGGCGGCTCGTCCCTTCTCGCGCCGAGGCGCTGGTGCCGATCCCTGCAGCTGTTGCTGTTGCTGCAGTTCCGGCAGCTCCGGCGGTTCCGGCACCCCAGGCGGCTCAGGCGACTGCTGCGGCTCAGGCGGCTGCGGCAGCCGGGGCGGCCGGCCAAGTGGATACCCAGGCGGACGCCAATGGGGCCGGCGCCCCGGAAGGCACGGCCGGCGGCGCAGAACGCGATTCTGCGCCCGCAATCCCGAACGTCCGCAGCGGGAGCGGCGCGGTACGGTACAATGTCTACATAAAGGCAAAGGACGACTGGACTGACAGGCTGGACGCCTGCTTCAAGACGCTCTCGGTCTCCGGAATGGGCGGAGGCTTGTCCATCGGGATGGGGCGGTTCAATTACATCCCGATGGAGCGTTTCCGCTTTGCTCCCGTCGAAAAGGCTAACGGTTTCGTATCGCTTTCGCATTTCGTCCCGGCGGCTTCGGATCCGACGGAGGGGGCTTACGGATTGAAGCTCAAGCGCGGGCGGGTTGGTGGCTGCCGGTCGGGACGCAGCCCCTTCAAACGGCCGCTCCTGATGCTCGAGTCCGGATCCTGTTTCATGACGGGAAGCGAGCCTGCGGAGTTTTACGGGCGGGTCGTCGAAGACATAGCGCCGGATTATCCCGGGGTCGTGCAGGTGTGCTTTGCCTTCGCGGTGCCGATGCGGCTGCCATGGTGGGGCGGAGGCGGCGCCAGGCGGAAAAGCTGAGGACCCATCCGGAGCCTTCCCGTGGGCAGGCGGATGGCGCTGCTGCGAGAGCCCGGCCTGAAAACCTCGGGCTCAGAGCAACGGCTCAGAGCTGACCGCCTTTCCGGCGGGAGGTTTCTGGATGGAATCCAAGGCTCGGGCGCTGCCAGGATTTCGTACGGCAACCGTGGTCCGCGGGCGGGATTGAACGGGAGCGCAGGCATATGGCCGGGAAACACGAACGCCGGAAGTCGTCCGCCGCGGAAAGCCGGGACGTGGCGCGGGAATCGGCGCCGATATCTGCCAAATGGGCGGCTCTCCCGTGGCTGGTCGGAGGCGTCGCGCTGCTGGCGGCCCTGTACGGAGTTGTCTTCCGGAAGGAAAGGACGATAGCCGGTGTGCTGAGGGAGATGGAACGCGCGAGAGTTGAGGTGCGCGAAGCTTCCGGCCCCGGCGCGGGCGTCAGGATGCGGATCGTCGAGAACGAGAAGGGATTCCTTGAGGCCGCGGGACTGTGCGCCAGGCGGCCGGAGTGGGGGCTGGAGATATTTCGCAAGGCTCTGGCCCGTCCGGGTCCAGGGATGAAAATCCAGGCATGCCGGCTCCTGTTTTACCTGCTTGGGACGGCCGCGGTCGAGGATTTCGCGAGCGTGGCGGAGCTGTGTGGCGACAAGGCCCGGGACGCCGACGTCAGGCGGATCGCACTTGCCAGCGCCCAGGAGGTGCTCCTCCTGCCGGTCGCATCCGAGGCCGGCGCGCTGCTGGATTACCCGGACGGTTACCCGAAGAAACCGGCGGGCAGAGACGGTCCGGCCGGCGGCGGAAAGATTCCCACGAAGGGAGTCAAGCTGCGCGGCAGGGACTTCCTCCAGCCGTGCTTCGACGATCCTGAAACGTTCGCTGCATGGCTGAAGAGCCGCGCCGGAAAGATATCCTGGGACCCCGAAGTCAAACGGTTCGTCGCCGGGAAAAGGCCGGAGTGACCGGCAACTCCCGCGAAACGGGCCGCCTCGATGCCGGATAAGCCGGTTGCGATGACCCCGGGCGGTAGGGAGATTTGCGCGGGCGGCAGGGGGGCAGCTCTCCGGAGAGAATCCATCCCGCCGGATAGCGTCTTCTGCTATTTTTACCCCGGGCGCTTTTCAGAGAGCGCCCGAGGCAAGCCTGCGCGCGCCATCCCTGTGACCGCTTGTTGCACTCTCTCCGATAACCGTCCCTGCGGACCAACAGCGCAACCGGCTCTCCATCCGGATGCGGAAAGCAATCACTGATCGTCGTCTTCTTCGCCCGGCTTCGCCACCGGCTCAGAACGGTAATTGTTTTCCGGTTTCAGACGGGGGCGGCTACTTGTTTGTAGTGGTGCGCTCGAGCGGGACAACATAGCGTCACCACTATATTCCGTACCCCTGTACCTCCGCAGCGTGGGATGGCGAACAACTGGTAATTGTTTACCGTACCCATATGTGGTGCCACGGTGGGCAGAGCGGACCCATTTTGTACCAGCGCTACTGTTGCGCCCACTCTGGCGCGCCACTGCAGATGGTAGTCGCCACCGGAACGCGGCAAACAATTACCGAGCAACTACCCTTAGTCAGGACGCGACGGATTCCGCTTCTTCCGGATCCGACGCCGGGCAAGTCTCCGCCGCCGTACCGACGCCGGATCCGGCACCGGTGCCGCCTTGCCGCATTCGTTTCCCGGCGATGGGGGATTTCGGCTTTCCGGCGCGAGGCTTTGTCCCTCCGACGGGGTGCCTCGCCTTGCCGGCGGAAGCCTTCGATGCTCTGTCGCCGCTTTTCCCCGCATCTGTCTCCAGCTCTATACCGAACACGTCGCCGAGCCGTTTTTCGTCCAGCAGGCGATCCTTCTTCGATTTCCCTCTGGCCACGACGGCTCCGGCAGCTTTTTCGCTCACGAGTTCGCGGTGATCCACGCCCCGCAGTCGGAAGAGCAGTTCCGGCGATTTGTCCAGCCGCGCGCCGACTCCATACAGCACGGCGGCCACGTGCTTGCACATATTGGCCCAGTCAGGGCAGGAACAGTCGAAGCTCATCTCGGCCGGTTTTGGGAACAGGCCGCGTTCCGGATCGGTAACGATTCCCATCACGTAATCCGACAGGCGGCCTTGGAGGAGTTCCAGCATCGAGCCCACGTGGCCGGCGCATTCGTTCCGGAGGCAGCGCCATTTGGCTTCCGGCAGCGTTCTTATGGAGATTTTAACATCGTACACGCTCGACCCGCTTACCTTGGCGACTATTCTGCCCTTGCGTATCTCAAGGTGGCATACCGATCCGTTCCGGACGTAGGTCCGTCCGCGAGGCAGTCGATTTTCGAAATCCGAGAACTGTTCGATATGCTCGCACCACGCCTTGCCCCAGAAAGTTTCGGCGATCTCCCGGCCTTCGATTTCTACCGGTTGAACGTCCACGCCTTCCTTCCGCAGCTTAGCCATCTCTCGCTCGGCCTGAGCCTGCCGTTTCCACACCGGCACGTAGGGCCGCCATCCGTATCCCCATCCCATGATTTATTCCTCCCCTGTCTTGGACGTATCCAGTCTGACGAGATCCAGCAGTTCGCGGTCGCTCATTTCCGTTATGAGCTTCGGCACCCCGCCGTCCAGGATTTCGCCCGCCATGTTCTTCTTGTCGCGGATCATCGCCTCGATTTTTTCCTCTACGGTCCCCAGACAAACAAACTTGTGAACCATGACGTTCTTTTTCTGGCCGATGCGGAACGCGCGATCCGTGGCCTGGTTTTCCACGGCCGGATTCCACCAGCGGTCGAAGTGGATCACGTGCGAGGCCTCTGTCAGGTTCAGTCCGGCGCCGCCGACTTTCAGCGATAGAACGAAGAACGGCGGACCGTCTTCCCGTTGGAATTCCGCTACCAGCCTTCCGCGCGCCCCGGCCGGAACCTCGCCGTGCATGACCAGCCCCGGGCGGCCAAACACGTCTTTCAGGAATCCGGCCAGCGGATCGGTCACCTCCCGGAACTGCGTGAAGATCAGGGCCTTTTCCTGCCGCGAGGCGATCTCTTCGCATATCTCCCGCAGCCGCGCAAACTTTCCGCTGTCCTCCGGAACGTAGTCGCCGGATGCCAGCCACTGTGCCGGATGATTGCAAATCTGCTTGAGGCGAAGGATGAAGGCAAGGATCGTCCCCCTGCGATCCATGCCATCCTTTCCTTCCAGGCTATCCTCCAGCTCGCGGACGGTCTGGGCGTAAAGGGCCGCCTGTTTCGGGGTAAGCCGGCAGAATGCCTGCATTTCGATCTTCTCGGGCAGGTCCGGGACTATGGACTTGTCCGTCTTCATGCGCCTGAGTATATACGGCCCGACGAGCCGCCGCAGTGGAGCGTACTGTCTGTCCCCCCGATCCTGCAGGCGGTTGAGCAGTTCTCCGAATTCCCTCTGCGAACCGAGCAGGCCGGGGCACAGGAAGTCGAATATGGACCACAGATCCGTCAGCCTGTTTTCGATTGGGGTTCCGGTCAGCGCTATGCGCGCCCCGGCCTTCAGGCGCTTGGCTGCGCGCGCTTGGATCGTGTCGGGATTTTTTATCGCCTGCGCCTCATCCAGGACGACCAGGCGCCACCCGACGGAAGCCAGCCACTCCAGACGGGGAAGCATCCCGTAGCTGGTCAGCACGGCATCCGCTCCAGTCACGAACGCCTCCGGATCCGCGGCCGCCTTTTTCAGCTCCTCCGATCCGGTCTGCGAGGGATGCGCGAGGCGGTAGACAAGCGAAGGAGCGAAGCGGTCAAACTCCGCCTTCCAGTTCGCCAGGAGCGACGAAGGCATGACGATCAGCGCTCCTGCCCGTCCGCCTTCCTTCGCATCTTTTTTCATCAGGAGCAGCAGGGCTATGATCTGAATCGTCTTGCCCAACCCCATATCGTCAGCCAGGCACGCGCCGAACCCGATCTTCGAAAGGAACCTTAGCCACTTGACGCCGGTAACCTGATAGGGGCGCAGGCAGGCCCGCAGTTCTTTTTCGGGCAGGGTTATTTCGAGGCTTTCCGGTTCGCGCAACCCGCGCAGTCGTTCCTCCAACCATTTCCCGGTCCGCGTCTCGAACCACTCCCGACGCCAGGCTTCGGCCGGGTCTTCCTTGCGGAAGTCAGCCGGCATGTCCGCCAGCAGCCTGAGTCCCTGGAGCAGGGAAAGCCCATCGTCTCCAATCTCCTTTTCTATCTTCTTCCAGTATGCGAGAACTTCATCAAGCTTTCCCCTGTCTACCTCCACCCACCGCCCTTTCAGGAACACCAGTCCATCGCAGCCCGACAGAAGTTTCCTGATTTCCTCCTTGGAGAGCGGTTCGCCGTCGAGGGCGAGATCCAATCTGAAATCAATAAGGGACTCGGCGTCCAGACGGGATCGCTTCTTTTCCCCTATCGTTACGGCAACCTTGACGCGCGGGGGACGTTTCGCCCACCAGTCCGGCGTCCGCACCAGCAATCCGCTCTCCTCAAGCAGCAACGCGTCTTTGAGAAAGCGATAAGCTTCGCCGGCGGTCCATCGCAAAGGATGGAATATCTCTCCTGAATCTGCCAAGTCCCTGACCCATGAGCACCTCTCCGCGGCGCGCTGGACGGGAACCAGCAGCTTCTTCAGGGCGTTACGATCCTTCGCGGCAGCATATTCCTCCAGAGCACGTCCCAGCGGCCGGTACTGGACGCGCCTGCCGTCGAGGAGGCGCGGGGCATATGTGGCAAGAAAAGCGAACGGATATTCAGGATCCCGCCTGTTCTCCGCTAAATGGAAGCAAACCCGGCCGACGCGATGCCACAGAGGATTCAGGTTCCGAAGCCACTCTGAAAGCCCGCCTTTACATTCTGCGATGCGCTTCCGGCAGTACGAGTCGAGCTCCGTCCAGAGGCGTTCGAGGGTTTGCCCGCGCAGATATTCTCCGCCGCGCATCGGCGGAGCTGCCCCGGCCATCTCTTCCAGTTCTTCGCCGGGAGCCGGTACCGGCAGATTCAGATTTTCCTCCGGTTCTGGTATGTGACATAGCGCGGTCACGTAACGCTCGCCAAAACGCCTCCAGAACGAAAACGCCGGCGGCAGGATCGCATCGTTGCGGATACCGGCCAGATGCAGCAGCCCCGCGGCCGTTCCCTCGCCAAACGATCGCTTCAAGGATTCGGCGAGATCGGCCGGCAAGGCCATCCCGGGCGCCTCGCCGTCATCGAAAAGCGATAAGCGGCCGGAAGGGGTCAATGCCAGATCGAACACTTGGATCCCTTTGCCAATTCGGCCTTGCGGGTGTAGCCCTGATTCCTTGTTCTATCCCAAGAGCCTGTCCGAAACCTGCCGCCTGTCAGCAGTGGGTGCTGATCTGATAATCTTAGCGGTTTCCGGACGGGCGCCAAGACGCTACGCTGCGAATGGCGCAGCGGAAAACTTCCTCCCTGTCTATATGCTAGACAGCGCTTTGCGGTCCTTTCAGGCCATCGCCGCATTATGGTGCATCCAAATGTTGAACTTTTTTAAGAAACGCCTGCGGTTCTTGCTCATAAAATGTTATCGCCACTTTCGCGCGCTTACTTTAGGAAAAAAAGTTTGTTGGCCGTTGGCTTTGTTGCATAAAGGTTGTAAGACCTTGATGTGCAATAGGTTGCGGCATATAGATCCGGCGCGGCATTTGCGCTCAAAGTGTTGTTCTATATGGACTTATGACTTAAATTGTGCAGCAAAGCCGCCGCGACCTGAATGCGGCAAACAAATACCGAGGCGAGTGGGGATCGCCAGATTCGTTGCGCGCCAGCCGTCAGGACCGCCTTCGGATTGCCAGCCAGACGGCGGCGGCTGTGCAGGCGCCGGCCAGATCGGCAAGCCAGTCCATCAGCGAACAGTCCCTGCCCGGAACGAACGCCTGGTGCAATTCGTCCGTCGCCCCGTAGGCAACTGCCATCGTCGCGGCCAGGAAGCCCGCCAGCAGGCGACGGCCCGGCAGGAGCGGCTCCAGCGCGAACATGTACAGGGTGGACAGGATCGCGTATTCGATCGCATGCGCGAGTTTGTCCGCATGCGGGAACAGGAGCTTCGGGACCGCCACCGCCGGGAACCGAACGCTTGATCCGAAGAATATCGCGGCCATCCAGAACAGGGCCGGGAGCCAGCGTCGCCACGAAGGAGGACGGCAACCCGGTCCGCCGGCTGCGGCGGAATCCGCCGGTCGGTCGCCGGACGACCCGCCGGGCCGGAGCGCGTCGGGGGCGGACGGATTCATCGGACGAAAACCACCTGCCGCTTCAGGCAGTCGTAAAGGAACATCTGACACTGCTCCTCCAGCGGCTCGATGCGCCCGTCCTTCGGGTTTTCGCGGCGCGCCTTATCCAGGAGTTCCAGGACTTCGCGGAACTTCTTCTCGCTGTACTTGAGCTCGCGCTGGACCTGATCGGGCGGGTTGCCGGGACGGGTCAGGCGATAATGCTTCAGCGTCTCGTTATATATTTCGACCGCCTTTTCGTAGGAGCCGGGTTTCGATTCCGGCGCCTTGGCCGCCACGCCGCCCGCCGGCGGAGCCGGGGTGCCGGGGTTCTCCGCGGTTTCCTCTCCACCCCCGTCCTCCTCCTCGCCTCCAGCCGGTTCCCCCCCTGCGTTCGCTGTCGGATTCGCGCCGGTCTCCACCTTCGCGCCGGCGCCCGCGGCATCCGGCTTTGCGGCGACCGGGCCGGCTGCCGTTATCGCGCCCGCAGGTGCGCCTGCTCCTGCATGCGGCCGCTCGGTGGAGGGTGCGCCGGCATTCGCCGTTCCGTTCCGCTCGCGCCACGCGGTATCCGTCGGGCCGGCCGTCGCGTTTTTCTCACCGTCCGCCGGACCCGCCGCCAGCTGGGCCGGTGGTTTCGAATCCGTCGGGCCGGTTGCCCGGACATCAGGCCGCGACGGCTGAGGCGCGGCCGGGACCGCTGATGCCCCGGCGACGGGGCCGGGCGCCGGGATCCCGGCGGTCCCGGATGTCCCCGCCATCGCGGGTGCCGCCTTGCTGTCCGCCGCACCCATGCCCGGGGGCCTGGCGATCTCGGCCGATCCGGCGGCGGCCCCGGCTTCCACGGCGGCGCGACCGGCCTCCCCCGCGCTGGAGACCGGCCTGTCCGCAGCTGGCGCCGCGCCGCCCGCGGCCTTCTTTGCGCCGGCTCTCGCGCCCTTCCGCCCGGCCGGCTTCCCCTTGGTACCGGCCGACCCGCGATCCGACGCGAAGAGTCCCCCGGCGTCTGCGATCGCGAGCAGCTCCTGCGTATCCGGGACCTTACCCTTGATCTTCTTCAGCAGGGAGTCCATCTCGACGCGCGCCTTCGCGGCCCACTGGCGGGCCTCGTCGGCCAGTTCCCGCGCCTCTTCGGTAGCCTTGATGCCGTCGGCCCCCGCCTTTTGCGCAACCCGTCTTTGCTCCTCGACACTCAGCAGGTCTGCCAGCGTCCCATGTTCCCGGTAATGCCTGACCTGATAATACGCGAGGTAAGCGGCAATGGGTATCAGGAGAATCCCGAGGAGCATGACGAACCACGATTTCTTCGGAGGAGGCC
>JAOACM010000006.1:21397-23844 GCA_026417845.1 Planctomycetota bacterium
TCCGGGGAGTCATAGTCATATTTTCGCCTCCCGCCTCGCCGCTCCTGCCGTCCGGGCGGAGCCGTCGCCGCACGGCCGCATCCGGTTCCCGGGGCGCAATTGTCCGCCGCGTTCATCCGGCGACTGCCACCAGTAGTGCGCCCGACCGGGATAACAACGGCGCAGCCACAAATTATCTGATACGGCTCCGCCGCCCGCTGTGCACGATGGGGCGGCAGTTACTCCTGCGGTGGCATCCTCCGCGGAACCGCGGGCCTACAGGGGCATCTCCTTCGGGACGACGACTATACCCTGCGCGGTCACGGTAAAGCGCGCGCGGTCGGCATCGGGATCGTAGCCTATCTGCGTTCCTTCCGGGATATTGACGCCTTTGTCTATTATCGCGCGCTTTACCTTCGCGTACCTCCCTATATTCACGCCTTCCATCAGTATCGAGTCGCTGACGTGGCTGTAGCTGTTGACCCTGACGTCAGGTGAAAGGATCGAGCTGATGACGGTGCCTCCGGAGACGATGCAGCCGGGGCTGACGATGCTGTCCAGCGCTTGGCCCCGCCGCGCATTCGGTCCCTCGTCGTTGAACACGAACTTGGCTGGGGGCCGCGGGAACTCGTAGAAGGCCCTGATCGGCCAATCCTGGTCGTAGAGATTCAGCAGGGGCGTGACCTGCACCAGGTCCATGTTCGCCTCGTAATACGAATCTATGGTGCCGACGTCGCGCCAGTAACGGACTTCCTTCCGGTTTTCGTCCTTGAAGTCGTACGCGTAGACGGCCGCCGAGTCCGCCACCATCTCGGGTATGATATCCTTGCCGAAGTCGTGGCTGGAATCGCGGCGGGCGTCGGCCGATACCCTCCGCACGAGCGTATCGGTGTTGAACACGTATATGCCCATCGAGGCCAGGCACTTGTCCGGATTGCCCGGTATGGTCGGAGGATTTTCCTTGGGCTTCTCCTTGAAGCCGATCACCCGCTGATCCTCGTTGATGACCACGATGCCGAGCTGCGAGGCCCTGCTCTTGTCTACTTCCACGCACGCGATGGTCATCTCGGCCTTTTTGGCGAGGTGGAAGTCAACCATTTCCTGATAGTTCATCTTATACACGTGGTCGCCGGCCAGGATGAGGACCCGGTCGGGCTTCTCGCGCTCGAGTATGTACACGTTCTGGTATATCGCGTCGGCGGTGCCGAGGTACCAGCCGCCGCCGGTGCGTTGCTGCGGCGGGAGTATGCCGATGAATTCGTGCATCTCGGGCTTATTGAACACCTGCCAGCCGAGCATGATGTGCCTGTCGAGGCTGAACGACTTGTACTGAGTCAGCACGTACAGGCGCCTGACTCCGGAATTCAGGCAATTGGAGAGAGTAAAATCTATTATCCGGTAGATGCCGCCGAAGGGGACTGCCGGTTTGGCCCTGTCCCTGGTCAGTGGATACAGCCGTTCCCCCTGCCCGCCGGCCAGGATCAGCGTAAGCGTGTTGCCCAGAGGTCCGGTCCGTCTCCGCATGTCCGTGCACCCACCCGCAGGTTCCCGATCACCTCGACCCCCGTCCCCTCGTCAATTTCTTACCCCAAGACCGCCGCGAATCAAGGGCCATCCATGCGGGTGCATGACCGCAACTGCGGTGCTTGGGATGAGCGGGAGCAGGAGACCCGACCCGTCAATGCCCGTCCTGCTCACATGGCGCGGGCGGATATACGCCTGGGGCGCGCCTGTCCCGAAGCCGCTCCAAGGCCTTGCACTTACGGCCATGCGCCCGCCGGGATTGCGGCGCTCCAGGCCATTCCCCGCGCGGCCGGTCGCGGCGGGACTCTTCCCCCCTTCCCCGGCCCGGGAGATCACCCTGCGAGGCGCCTCCTTCCGCTCCGCCGGCGCCGGTCTCGAAGGGGCCTCTCCGCCGGCAGTGGGCGCGATACGAACTCGCCGTCTCGCCCATCGCCCGGCGGAAACATCTCGCGAAATAGAGGCGGTCGGCGAACCCCACTTCCCTCGCGACATCTCCGATCTTCATCCCGGTCTCCGCCAGCAGGCGGCAGGCCTCGCGTATCCTCAGCTGCATCGCGTACTTCGCAGGCGGGATCGGCATCAGCTCCTTCCATTTCCGCCTGAAGGCCGAGGGCGACATGCCGTAATCAAGGGCCAGCTCGTCGAAAACGATGGCCTCACGGTAGTGGTTCTCGATATATGCCCGCGCGCCCCTGACCGACTTCTCGCGCTCGGCCGCGGGCGGCGCTATGTAGCCGATCAGCGTCTCCAGGATCAGCCGTTCGCAGAGCCGGTCAATCAGGTCCGCGCGCCCGAATTCCCCCGCGCGGGGCAGCGCGCCGACGATCTCCGCCGCGCATCGCCGCATGGCGGCGGCGTCGTGCGCCCGCCACACCGGCTTGTCCGCAGGCAGGAAGCGGAGTTCTTCGAAGACCGGGACGAGTTCCCGGGCGTAATTTATGTAC
>JAOACM010000705.1 GCA_026417845.1 Planctomycetota bacterium
GGAGGCCCGGTCCCCCACGGCAGGCATCAGGGAACGTCCCAGGCGCACCTCCGCGCATCCGTGGGACACGCCCTGGCCCAGTATGGGGTGTGCGACCGTATTATGTGCCTATGCCGCAGCATATGGCAGCGCCTGACTTCCATGTAGGGCGCCAGGTGCGTCCCTGCCTGCTGCCTTCCGGCAGGGGGGATGGAACCTGGCCACTACTGCGGGATCTCCCTCGCCTCCGTCCCCTCTCGCTGCGGGGGGAGTGGGGGGGCGGAGCGAACCGGTACAACACTTGGGTTGCGCACCCGCCACGGCCGCCTGTCTGCCGCGCGAGGTCCGCGCAGACCCGCCAGAGCGCTTTCCGGTCCGCTCGCACTCCTCGCTCGGTCTTCCCTACGATCCCGCGGTCTGCCGCCCGCGATCCCGGCGCGGCCCACCGTACGGGCTGCTGCCGGCGCCCGGCCGCTACGGCGCCGGCCCGGTCGCTTCCGCACCCGCAGCCTCTCCGAGGCGCGCCGGCAGCCACATGTCACGGTGCGTAAAGCCAGCCTTCCGCGCCACGGAAGCGACCGGTTCCCATGCCTCCGCCAGGTTCGACAGGTGGTGCGAGTCGCTCCCGACCGAGAACTTGAGCCCCGCCTTCTTCGCCAGCCGGTAAAATTCGACGTGGCTCGCCGCGCGCTCCGGTTGCGGCGGCATCCGCCGCAGCTCGACGGCTATGCCGGCCTGCGCCAGCGAGCGGAACAGATCGTCGAGCTTGCGGGGAAGGACCAGCGACGTGAGCGGGCGGTCGTCGAGGAATTCCTCGAAGGGACCTATATGCGCCGGATGCATCCACACGTCGGCCCGCGGCAGCTCGGTCAGGCTCAAGGCCATGTCGGCCCAGTAGTCCGCGAGGTCCTCCGGCACCGATGACGGGGGTCTCCTTACGTGCGCCAGGTGAAAGTGATTAGCCGCCACGCCGACGAAGTCCAGCGGCATCTCCAGACCCATGTCGGCCGCCGGCACGCCGGGCGCCAGGAGGTCGAGCTCGCAACCCACATAAACGGCTATCCCCACGCGCGGGACGGTCCGTGCCTCGATCTGGTCCTCCAGCAGGCACGAAATGTGTTCCGGACACATTACGTGATCGGTTACGCCAATCCTCTCGCGGCCGAGAAACGCGCAGCGTTCCACTACGTTCGCCATCGTCATCTCGCCGCTTGCGCAGGCGGACATGATAGTGTGGATGTGGAAGTCTACGCGGGCCTCCGGGACGAGATCCCGCCGGCGTTTCGCGCGATCCGGCGCCGTTTCCCGCACCTCGCCGTCCCCCGGCATATATGCCCGCGCCGGAACGCCGGTCCCGAAATATCCCGCGTCGGAAGGTGCACGTCCAGTGTTGCCATTCGCCGGCGGCCGTCACGGCCGTTTAACATATCGCGGCGGCGCCCGCAATCGCGCGCCGCCCTTCCTGCATAATTATACTTTATGTCTGGCGGGGCTTCAAAAAATTTCCGGTAATTGTGAGCCGGTTGCGATGTCCCTAGACGAGAGGAAGATGTGCGGGGGCAGCGGGGGGGCTTACCCCAGCTCTTCAGAGCGGACACGCTCCCAGCCAGACAGCGTTCTTGCGATTTTTACCCCAAGCGCCATTCGGAGAGCGCAAGAGGTAAGCTCGAACCGCCCCGTCCGCAACTGTCTGTCGCGTTCCCTCTGATAACGGCTCCCGCGGACCAACAGCGCAACCGCCTCCTGAGCAT
>JAOACM010000706.1 GCA_026417845.1 Planctomycetota bacterium
GCGCAGGGCGATGCTCGACTATTACCGGCGCATCGGCCTGGAAATAGGCGAGGACGAGATGATCATCACCATGGGCGCCAGCGAGGCGCTCCAGTTCGCATACCTGGCGATCTGCAACGCCGGCGACGAGATCGTCGTATTCGAACCGCTGTACTCGAATATAATATCTTACATGGCCATGTGCGATGTCCGGCCGGTCCCCATCACTCTGGACCCCCGGAATTCGTTCAGGTTGCCGCCCGTATCCGAAATCGAGAAGCATATTACGCCGCGCACAAAGGCGATACAGATATGTTCGCCCAACAATCCAACGGGAACCATTATAAGCCGCGGAGACCTCGAAGGGATAGCCGAACTGTGCCTGAGGCGGAACCTGTTCCTGATATCGGACGAGGTTTACAGAGAGTTCACCTATGACGGCAAATCGCACGTGTCGGCCATGGACATTGCCGGAATAGCCGACCGGGTGGTGGTAGCCGACAGCATTTCCAAAAGGTTCTCGGCCTGCGGCGCGCGGATAGGCGCGATCATAAGCCGAAACAGGGAGCTGATCGCCAAGGCGCTGGTGTGCGCTCAGGCGCGATTGTGTCCTCCGATGCTGGAGCAGGCGGGTGCTGCGGCCTGCTTCAGACTGCCCGCCGGCTTTTATGAGCCGGTGGTGAAAGAATATCAGCGTCGGCGCGATACGCTTTGCCGGGGTCTCGCGGCGATTCCCGGAGTTTCGAGTTTCGTCCCCGCCGGCGCGTTCTATCTCATGGCTGCTCTGCCGGTGGATTCGAGCGAAGCGTTTTGTAAATGGTTGCTCACCGATTTCGATTACAACGGCGAGACCGTCATGTTTGCCCCCGGTCCAGGCTTCTACGTTACGCCAGGCCTCGGCACGCGGGAAATCCGCATAGCCTACGTGCTCGAATGTCCGAAGATCGAGCGCGCGATGGCCATCCTCCGTAAGGCGCTGGAGGTCTATCCGGGGCGGGAGACCGTGTGAGGACCGCCGGCCGGGCGGAGGGGGTATTACAGTAAGAGCTAGGCCAGACACTCGGGCGCGAAGCTCAGGAATCGAACCTGCTCCCCTTCCCGTCTGGAGGTTTCTGCAGGATATTTCGATTCTCCGGACGGAGATTTCGGGAGCGTTTTCCGGCCGGCCGGTTCCCCTGCGGAACGGACGGCCCGCGCGACCCATTGGCGCCTTTTAATCTGGGTACTTGAAAGACCATGGAGGTTTCCGGGCACGCTCTTGTCAACTCTACATGCTGGTGGAAGATATGTGGTGGAGGCCGGGGGAAGGAATCGGGTGGGGAACCGCGGAGACGGACTGGGGGAGTCGTGCGGGAATCGGGAGAGACGCCGGAGTCTCCGGCCGGAAAAAGGAGCGCAGAGCGGACGGAAGGAGGCATGACGATGGCGAAGACGATCAAGGTCGGGATCATCGGGACTGGAGGCATCGCGCAGAATCAGCACATGCCAGGCTACCAGAAATGCAAGGACGTGGAGATCGTAGCCGTCTGCGATGTTAACGAGGCGGTCGCGAAGGCCGCGGCCGAAAAGTTCAAGGTTCCGAAGGTGTTCTCCGACTACCGGGATCTGGTGGCGATGAGCGACATAGACGCCGTATCTGTGTGCACTCCGAACAAGTTTCACGCCGCGCCGACCATCGCGGCGCTCCGGGCCGGGAAGCATGTCATGGTCGAGAAACCCATAGCCATGA
>JAOACM010000707.1 GCA_026417845.1 Planctomycetota bacterium
GCGGGAAGTTCCTGGACAGGCTCTTACAGCAGCCTTTCTCCGACAAAGACGATGTCCCCATCGCCGAGGTCGAGGTCCTTATTGAGGTTTCCCTCTTTCGTTATTTCGTTGACATCTATGCGGACCGGCTGTCTGGGAGCCGAGGCGCGTATAACAATGACTGATGATGTCTTCGCGAACTCGGCAAAGCCGCCCGCCATGGCGATGGCTCGGCTGAGCTTGAGCGTATCGCCGGCGAGCGGGAAGACCCCTGGCGCCCTCACCCTGCCGAGCACCGTGACGCCGCCGGAGCCTCCCACCATTACTATGTCGCCGTTCCTCAGTACGGGGTCGGCGTCTGCAGCCGGGGAGGGAGCAACGGCGCCGGGAGCAGGGCCGACCGGGGATCCCGCGGAAGGTTTGTCGGAGGGGCCGGAAGATATGCCGGCTGCCGGGCCGGCTGCGGAACCCGGCGCGGAGGCGGCCGGGGAGGGACCGGGACCGAGTGACGCCTCCAGGTTGGCACGGATGATCTCCCTGGTGCCGTCCTGTCTGCTCCGTATGATGCGTATGTCACTCCTGTTCGCGGATGGCCTGAGTCCTCCGCCAGCGAAGATCACCCGCGAAAGCCGCGCCGGCTCGTTCGGATCAAGGAACAGGTCCCGCCTGTTGAAGGCCCCCGGCCTGCTGACCTCGCCGGCCAGTATGAACACGTCTCCCCGGGGAACCAGGACCACATCGTTTGGCTCGAGCTCCGGGCCAACGTCGGGATTATCCGGCCGGCTGATGCCGGAGGCATCCACTGAAATCACTGTGCGCGTCCCGTCGGCGCGCGTCCGCACGACGCTGACCTTCGACAGATCCGCATCACCGGTAGGCCCGCCGGCGGCCGCCAGAGCGGCGGCGAGGGTCGGAGGCATCCCGCGCGAGAACGAGAGCGCCTGGGGCTGTTTGACCTCCCCTCCCACGTATACCTTCCCTGGCGGTACGTCCAGGAGGACGAGCGCCACGTAGACCCTTCGCGCCCCGGATTCCTTCTCCAGACGCTCCTTCAGCGCCTCCTGCGCCTCCACCAGAGTTTTTCCGAGTATGCGGACTGTCCCGCCTGTCGGGAGCATAACGATGCCGTCGGACGTGACTATCTGCTCGAAGGATTCCCCTACCGTCTGCGGCACGAATATTCTGATCCTTTCCCCTCCCGCGAACCGGAATTGCTCGCGGCCTGGATCGCGGGCGCCGCCTGGCGGTTTCGCTTCCACGCCGTCCGCTGTTCCACTCTCCCGCCCGCCCCCGGCAAGGTCGGCCGCCCCCGATACGGCTGCGGCCGCGATAGTGAGCGCCCAGAACGCCCGCAAAGTTTTCCACTCCGGTGTCATCTTTATCCATTCTCCTCCATCATGTCCGCCGCCGGCATCCGAACGTAACCGGTTCACGCTCCCAACCCCGCGAACGTCATCTCCGGCGCGCGTCCCGGCCAGGGCGTTCTGCGGAGGCGCGGCCGTTTCTGCGCACCGCGCACAGCAGATAGCCTCCAGCATCGAGGCGCTCAGCGGCGCGCCCGCTGGCGGCCCGGGATGCCTCAGGGGACGCATGTCTGTAACTGCTGGGAGCGCCAGAATCCCTCCCGGCATTCGTCCCCCGCAGAGGGCCAGGAGAAACGCAACGCCTGGCCTGACGCCACCCTGTATCTGCCCTGCGCATCTACGGCCATGCATCCCCGTTTGTA
>JAOACM010000708.1 GCA_026417845.1 Planctomycetota bacterium
TGGAGTTCGAGCTGGAGGTCCTGACGCCCGTTCACATCGGGACCGGCGATGCGCTGGATCCGACGGAGTACTATGCCTGCGGATACACGGCCGCCGGGGGCCGTAGGATCGGCTGCGTGAGTATATACGATCAGCACGCCGCGATACTGGCCCTGAGGGGCGACTTCCGCGAGAGGCTGGACGGGCTGCTTTCGGGGGACCGGCCCGACCCCGTCGAGATCCGGAAATTCTTCTCCGGGACATACGAGGCGGCGGAGAGTGAGAATGGCGGCGAGGGCCGGTGCGGCGGGATGGAATCCTGTCTGCTCCGCGCCGTCGCGGCGCAGCACGATATCGTCGCGGCTTACAGGGAGGATATCGGAAACAGGAAATCGGACCTGCGCATATATCCGACGCTGTGCGTGGCGAACGGGCGCGGCGCGCCGCTTATTCCCGGCTCGACGATCAAGGGGGCGCTGCGGACGGCATGGCTGAACGGACTGGAAAGACGGACGAAGGCGCTTTCCGCCGCCCGTGCCCGCTGCGAAGATCGGAAGAAGCAGGAAAGGGAGGTCATGGGTTCGCCGAACGAGGATCCGTTCAGGCTGCTGGCGGTGGGGGACGTGGAGATGCCGGACAAGGCGCTGTTCGTGGGGCGCGTCCGGAATGTGAGGAAGGGCGGGTGGACGGATGAGGGGACAGGGGGCGCCGGGCGCCGGGATGCCGGAGGGGCTTCGAACATCAGGATATTCTGCGAATTCGTCGGTGCTGCGAAGGATGCGGCTTCTGGAGGCGGCGGTTCCGCCGCTGGCGCGGGACGGATCGCGCTGGCGTCGGACGGGAGAAAGCGGGGCATACTGTTCGCTGGAGCCAGCGACGGGAAAAGGCATGTGCGTGTAAGAGAGGAGGCTGCACCGCCGGACCTCGACGCGATACTCGCCGCGGCGCGCGAGGATGCGCGGCGGGAGCTGGAGCGCGAGAGACAGTTTTCCGGCAAGGGCTGCGCCGCCGGGGAGAAGGCCGCCGAACTGGAGGCCAGGCTGAAGGAAATCGAATCGAAGGGGGAGCGCGCCGCTCTGATAAAGATCGGCCGTTTCTGCGGGGTCTGGTCGAAGACGCTCGAGGGTTTACGCGAGCCGAAGGGGCGCATTATCGGAGGGCAGCCGCGCTGGGGCATGACGCGGAACGTCGTGCCGGAAGGCCCGCTGCCCGGCGCGCGGCAGGTATTTCCCGGCTGGTGTCTGTTGCGGCTGAAATGACGAAGCGGAAGCCGGTTGCGATGTCTCCGGACGATAGGGAGATTTGCGCGGGCGGCAAGGCGGCTTATTCCAGCCCTCCAGAGTGAACACGCTCCTGCGGAGTTGCATTTTTCGCGATTTTTACCCCAGGCGTTTTTCAGAAAGCGGCGGAGGCAAGCCTGCGCGTACATCTCCGCGCCTGTTTCGCCGCGTCCCCTTTGACGTCCGTTTCTGCGGCCCGACAGCGCAACCGGCTCACGAAGCGGCCGTCTTCCGCCTGCCGCTGATGTACGCGCAATGCCGGCGATGTACTTCTGACGGGACCGGCGGCTCCGGGGATACCGGGCGGTTGCTCCTGACTGGCGGATGCAGCCCCCGGCGCCGGGGATCCGGTCGCGCCGCCGGTGGGAGCGGCGGCTGGCGCGGTTCAAGGAGAGCGGGCTGTCTCAGGCCAGGTTCTGCTCGCGCTACGGCCTGGCGC
>JAOACM010000709.1 GCA_026417845.1 Planctomycetota bacterium
CCCGGCAGGAAGTTTTTGGATAGGCACTGAGGGCCTGTCCGGAAAACCCCCGCGCTAATTCGAGAGCGTAGAGCCGCAGGCTCGCGACGGCAGGCTCCAGGATCCCATCCGGAGATCTCCGGACGCGCAATTGTTTGCCGTGCCCATAATTGGGAGCGCAGCGGCAGAGCGGTCTTATCTGCTGCAGCGCCATCGTTGTACCGTCCGGGCGGGCCACTGCGGATGGCAACTGCTACCTGAACGCGGCGAACAATTACCCGGACGCCCGGGCAGGTCGCCGCGGGAACCATGGACGCCGGGGAGTTTCCGGATGGGGGCTGAACCGCGGGGCGGTCCGCAGGTGCATGGCCGTAAATGCGTGAAGTTTTCCCGCGCGGACGCCGATGCTCTCTTCAAAAGGGTTTTCAGAAGGGCCTTTTCAGAGGAGGGCATGGAAATGGCGCGGTCCGCCGGCCGCGCGCAAAAGGCTTGATTCGCCGCGGCGGGCCGGATAGAGTCGCCGGCGTTTATGCCCCCCGGCCGGTCCGCCGGAGGCAGTCGGCGGACGCCTCTATCGGAATCCCGCGCGGGGCCGGGACCGCGCAGCCGTCGGGAGGTATCCGCCGATGAAAGCGACCTTGGAGCCTATCCGCAGACCTCCGGCGCGGGGCTTGTATGCTCAGCAGGTTCCGCTATCCGGCGGGAAGTTTCTGGATAGGCACTTGGATCCTGCCTGGAAACTTCCGGCCGCGAGGTCGAGTGCGCCCAGCCGTAAGCTTCGCGACGGCGGGTTTCCGGATCGGCTCTTGACGAAGTTCTGGCCGGCTGCCGCGGCGGCCGTCGTATGTCTCGCGGGCTGCGGCCCCAGGATCGAGGTGCGGTCCTCGCCGCCCGGCGCGAAGATACTGTGCAACGGCAAGGACACCGGCAAGGTTACGCCTCATAAGTTCGAGGTCAACGACCTGCCGTGCGGGCAGCACGTATTTTCGGTCGTCAAAGATGGCTACAACACCATAACCCCGCCGCAGGCATCGAGGGTCAAGGTTTCGACCAGCAAAATCGTCTGGAGCGCGATCTTCCCGCCGCTCGCCATAGCTTTCGCCGCCGGCGATAACTGGAAGACGGCCAAACCGAAGCGTCTGTTCGTGTTCAGGCTGGAGCCGTCAGGAGAGGCGGAGGGGCCGGCCAGCGGAGCGGAGGGGCCGGCGGGCCGGGAGGATTGGGCGACGGGTGGCGGAGGCGCGGCGGGCGCGGCGGGCGCGGCGGAAGGCGCCGGCGCCGGGGAAACGGCGGAGGCCGGCAGGACTGGGAAGCGGCCGGAAGAAGGGAGGCGTCCGGAAGAGGGAAAACCACCCGGAGGGCAACCGGCCGGCGGACAGACCGCCGCCTGGTCGCCGGGGACTACGGGAAGCCCCACCGCAGGGGCGAAGGCGACGGCTGAAGACGAAAAACCGGCGGAGGCGGAGATCAGGTTCAGGAGGAGGCTGCAGATGCTCGATCGCCTCCGCAAGGAGGGCCTCCTTACGGAAGACGAATACAGGGAAAAGCGCCGCAAACTGGTAGAGGATTTGTAAGAACCCTTCCAGAAATAAAATTCCCCGGACGCCCGCATTCCCGCGGGTCCCGCGAGATCCGGCCGGAAGTTTCCAGACAGTACCCCAGACTAACCGGCTAAGCGCGCGGAACCGGACACGCCGCGGATCCGGTC
>JAOACM010000710.1 GCA_026417845.1 Planctomycetota bacterium
GCTCAGAACGAAATCCAGAAGCTCCTCGTCCGTAACGCCCCACTCATTCCCGCGGTACCATTCGCCGATGTCTCCGCCGCCATAGACCTCTTCGAAACCCTGGTCCTTTACGAAATCGCCTATTCGCTGCCAGCTCAGGTAGCCGGCGTAGAAGAATCGCGTCCTGTAGCCCAGGCGTTTGAAGATCGGCGCCATGCTGGACGGGAACGGTTTCCTGGCGCTTTCCTGATAGCATATGGGTACCCCGTGTTCGGCCAGGCCGGTCAGGATCGTGGCCAGGGACGTCATCGTACCGGAGCTGGCCGGCAGGAAGCGCGTCAGGAGAAGACCCGATCGCGACAGGCGCTTCATTTCCTCGGCGATGCCGAGCGAGGCGTACTTTTCCATCAGCGGCCAGCCGGAGTACCCTTCGAGCACCAGGAGGAAGACATGCCGCGGCGGGTTTCTGGCGCCTCGCGAGACGCGTTCCATGCACCTGTCCAGGTCCCCCTTGCCGACGGCATCCTCCCCGAAGTACCGCCTCGCGGCCGCCCTGACGTCTCCGTCCGGCAGGTGCACATGTATGCCGCTGGCTCTGGCCAGTTTCAGATGAACCGAAATCGTATACTGGAGGGCCTTGTACGGATTCAGGACGTTCTTATTGAGGAATTCGTCGTCCGTCACGGCGGCGTCCTTGCGCTGTACCGGCCGCCTTCCTGGCGACCCCCTGACGGCTTCAATGAGGAAGGCCGCGGCAGCCACAGAGAGAAGGGCCTTTCCCCACAGAGGTCAGCCGCTCGAGTCTCTGGCGGGATACATTAAGCTTTTCGGCCAGCCGCGTCGTCCCGAGGTAGAGCGCCACGCTGCCGGCGACCAATCCTGCGCTCGCCCAGATCACGGGATGTTCCTTCCACACGGTAGCCAGCGCGGCGCCGATGTCATCGTATATGGCGTTCAGGATGAAATGGTTGAACTGATCGTTGAACTCCTTGAAGAAACCGTACGTTACTATCCCGAGGAAGAACGTGACGGGGAAGAAGATGGCTGCGACGACCTTGCGGACGGTGGCGGCGATACGCGGCATGTCGAGGAAGCCGGATGCGATCGAGGCGAGGAACGGGGGGAGCAGCCACGCGGTCGCGACGGGGGCATCGAAGCGCGTGCCATTGGCCATCGCGACCAATGCCGTTCCGACCCCCGAGTCCGGATCCATCCTGTCGCAGAATATGAATATGATGGCGGCGCGGCAAACGGACAACGCCGCCATGAAGACGAGCCAGACTTTAAGGTCTCTCTGGAAATTATCCGCGAAGCGCGACCACGACGGCGAATATGGAAGTTTCGATGCGCTTGGCATGGCGGATGGGAACCCCCCCCAGCCCCGGGGCGCCGATCCGGGCCGCCCGCGTTTATATTTCCGCATTTCCCGGATATGTCCCGCCGGAGCGCCGGCCCCCGGGAGGCATCTCCCGGCCAGCCGCAAGGCGGAAAGGCGCCTTGCCGGATTCCCTGATCCCGCCCGGCCGGGCCACATATCCTGCGGCGCGAACCTTAGCCGCTTCCGGCGGGATAGTCAACCGCACGGTCGAACGTCGAACCGGCGGAGGGTGCATGGCCGTAAATGCGTGGACTTCCGGGTCAGGAGGCGAGGGCCAGGCGGTTGCGACCGACGGCGCAGTAGCGCGGTCTGGACATGTTCCAGTAACG
>JAOACM010000711.1 GCA_026417845.1 Planctomycetota bacterium
CTCCACCGGCTTTTCTCCGAACATATCCAGACCTCCTTCGAAGCCGCGAACCCACCCCGCCGGGCTTCAGGAAAGCAGCTCCGGCAGCGACGGCAGGTCACTGATATTCAGCCCCGTAAACCCGGCGACTTCCGCCAGCATCTTCTCTGCCGTCTCCTCCGACACATTCGCCATCCCGTGCGCCAGCCACGACGAATTTCTGAGCGAAAGCGTCTTCTTCATCTCCCCGATTTTCCGCATGAAATCCTGCCCCGACCGGTCGCCGAGCTTCTCCAGCAGTTCGTATTTTTCGACCAGTCCGAGCCTGAGCCTTCCGCCGCTCCCGACGGTCCTTCCGGCGTATCCGTCTCTCAGATTTTCCGGCAGCTTTTCGAGCGCGAAATCGTTGCCGCTTTCCTGCCGCCCGTCCAGTTGCAGGATGCGCTCGATGCGCCTGGACGCGTTCAGCTCCAGCGCCCTGTAGCAGAGCAGCGCCGCGAAATCGTACTGGCCGCGTCCGATGCGCCGCAGGGCGCCGGCGAGCAGATCGGCGACGAGCGGGTCCGGGCCTCCGCCGGACTTCAATCCGCACTTCCGGGCATCCAGGGCCTTTTTCAGAGAATTCATGGAAGCCTTCGCCCTCTCCGCGGCGTGTTCGATCGCGGCATCCCCGGCATGCCGGGCGGCGGTCGCCAGCCTGTCCGGAAGCCTGCCTTCCTTCCACCTGCTCCAGGCCGCCTCGTGATCGAACGAATCCCACCGCTCGAGCCCCTCGATCAGCTCCTTCAGCATCCTGACGCGCTCGCCGTGTGGATGCTCCAGACCGCCGGCAAGCTCCTCCAGCATCCGCGCAGCGGCGGGATACTGGCCCGCATCGGCCGTCTCAAGCGCGCGGCGGATGATCTCGACCCCGAGCGCCATCCACGGGTTGTCGTTGAGCGCAAGCTCCTCGGTGCCGGACCTGACGCGCCCGCCGTCAGCATCGCGCCTGCCGGTGACATATATGAACCTCAGATTCTCCGGCGTCGCCGCCAGCGCGGCCGCCGCCGACATGTTCTTCGTCCCGCCGGTGTAATCAACCCGCACGGACTCCCTTGGCAGTTTCTTCTCCTTCAGCAGCCACGCGATGGCCTCCTGACACGTCCTGACGCACCCGACCAGCAGACCGGGGTCATCCACCAGCAGCGTGTAGAACTCTACCTTTATCCCCTCCTCTTCGATCTTCTTCATGATTTCGCAGGCAAACCTGTTCGTGTCCTGCGAGGCCACCAGGACCGCGAACTCCGGCCGGAGTTTCCTGATGGTGAACAGGATCGGATCGGGCGTAGTCCCGACGGTGAAGACGATGCCCCTTATCTTTTCTTCCTTCCGCGAGGTCTGGCGGTCTTCTGCGGTCGTCATGTCCATTCCCTCCATATTATCATCGGCGATGCCTTCCCGCTCTCCGCCGCCGCTATCCGCGGATCGTGGGGCCGTTTGAAGAGAGTCGTTCACACGGAGACACAGAGGAGACGGAGATTCCGGCCTCCAGAAATCCCCTTTAGCCGGGGAGCTGTTCTAACGAAGAGGAGCTTTGGGCTGAGGAGGCCCGGCTTTTCGGTCTCAACCCCCTTCAAGTCGGGGAGCTATTCGAACCCTCCAGCGGAACCCATCTGCTGGCAGGACATAGAGGAGAGTCTCAATCCCCTTTAAGTC
>JAOACM010000712.1 GCA_026417845.1 Planctomycetota bacterium
TCAGACCCGCCCTCTCGGATAACTTCGTTCCTGCCCGGCGAGCCGGTTGCAGTGCCGCTGGACAGGAGGGAGATTTGCAGTCCGTCCGGAAACTCCCGCGGCGGCCAGGGCTTTTGCGGCGGTCAGCCATATCCGGCCGGAGATTTTCGGACGGGCCCTTACCCGGTACGGGGGGATATGCCCCGGCTTTTTAGATCCCGCCCCAAACACTCCGGCGCGGAGCTTATACGCTCAAGCGGTCCACCGTTGCCCGGCGGGAAGTTTGGGGATAGGATTTCATATAGAGAACCCGCACCTGCCGGCCAGCCGTTTCCCGCAATTTTTAGCCGGGCGCCTTTCAGATCCCCCCCTAGGGCAAACCTGAGTGCATCTCAGCCGCAAGCGTCCGCCGGCTACCTCTGACAACCGCCGCTGCGTGCCGGCCTCGCAGCCGGTTCATGTCCGGTGCCGCTCCGGTTTCCGCCCCCTGCGCGACGCGCGAGGCGTTCAGTCCGTAATTATTTTACCGCGCCCATATATTGCAGGCCCGGCGCCAGAACGCATCCGCTTACTGTGGCGTCATTGTCGTCCCGCTCGGGCGCACCCCTACAAAAGCAGCCGCAACCCGAGGCGGCAAACAATTACTTCAGTCCGGCCGCCCTCCGAGGACCATGCGCCAGAAGGCGCCCATGAGGTGGAAGTCCGGCGCCCTGGTCCCTGGCGATTTGACGGCCGAAAACGTTTCGGCCCGTCCCCCGGCCGCGCCGGATGCGTCCGCCCGGCAGACGCAGACCAGGACGACCGTCGCCTCGTCCGCGGCCATCCGCGCTCCGCCCCTCGACATGCATCGCCACGGCACGGCGATCTCCACCGAGTAGCCTCCGTCGCGATCGTCGGACCGCTCCCGCGTGCCGCGTATCCTTGCCGCCGCCGCGGCGCCCCCGGCGTCCCATTTCGCGTCGAACTCGCGGTATATCTTCGCCCTGTAATCCCTGACGGTTCCCATCGCGCTGACCTCGAAACAGTAATACTCCTCCGTCTCCGGATCCGGGCACAGGTAGACGCAGACCCGGTCGTCGCCGTCCAGCGCCGCGTCCGCTTCCGTAACGCGCGACAGGATGTCAGAATCCTCGCAGTCGAAGCCGAAATAGATGCATTCCCTGTCCCACAGCGCCCGGACGATCGTCTTCTGCCCGGCGGCCGCGCCATCCCGGCGCCACGGGAAGACATCGAGTTCGAACGCGGCGGCCTTCAGCCACGCCGCTTCGTCCAGCCTTCCATCCACGGTTATCTTCTGGTCCGTCCCCGGACAGACCAGCGTCCCGCCGGCGCGCAGGCGTTCCGAGTTTCCCACGAAAGGCGTGAGCGTTGCCGGCTCGTTTCCGGAACGTCTTCCGCATCCCTGAATGGCGCACGCCGTCAGCACGATCGTCGCAGCGGCGACAGCGACCGCGGCGACGGCGGACGTCCGCCGGGCAGCAATCCGGCCCTCAGACCCGCCGGCTTTCGTCTCTGCCATATCCCATCCCTCCTTCAGAATACCGTCGGGTTCCGACCACGCTATCCCCGCGCCATTTCACCTGCCTTCCCGGTCCTTTCCCGCAGTTCGCCCCTTTTTCCCGACGCGGTTCCGCCCGCGCGGTCGCCCTCCGCCGCCTCTTGCCCCGCCCCTGGCGGCTG
>JAOACM010000713.1 GCA_026417845.1 Planctomycetota bacterium
CATAGTTGTACTTGGTCATGATGTTGCCGGGACCTATATAGATCTCCTCCCTCTTGAAATCCGCCACAATCCGCGGCATGCTCTCCCCGTACACGCCGTCAAGCACATCCTTGTTGGCGGGCGCATCCAGACGCGCGCCGCGCTCGAACGATGTCCCCTTGTCCGTCACCTTGACAAGACCATCCCCGCCCCAGACCCACAGAACCGGCGGCTCCACCCCGGCATCCAGCGCAAAAGTGTTATAGTTGCCGAAGTACGGACGAAGCGGTTTCTCCTGGAGCGTCGCGACTTCCTTGCAGTCCTTCCACCCGGATAGCTTACGTAGAACCACCGGTTCATTCGCTTTCGCCGCGTCCCAACTCATCACGTAGATCGCCCCCGTCTTGGGATGCACCTCGATCCGCTGGGGATGATGCACCGGCACGGTGGCCAGATACGTCCCGTCCGCATTGAAGACTTGGATACGGTCGTTCCAGGCATCCGCCACCAATACGTTACCGTCCGCATCGCAGGCCACGCCTGCTGGCATCGCGAAAAGATCGTTGTCCTTGCCCGCCTTGTAAATATCGCCCTTGAACGTTTCCGGTTTGATCTTCGGCCCCTTGATATCGCTCCACCTGATCCTGGCAACAGAATAGCCCACCTGACTGATGTACAGCCACTGGCCGTCCGGGCTGGTTGCCATGTGGTGGGCGCCGACGCCCAATGCCTTGAACCGGTGACTTTCCGGGCAGGGCCGCTTATGGTCGTATCCTTCAACGGCCATGGAAGAACCCGGAGGGATTGAACCGTCCTTGCCTATGACATGCAAGTAGTGCGTCGGAAATCCGCCGTTTTGGCAGAAGCTATCGTCGTCATAGCCAATGGCAATCTGCCCCTGCGGCCCGAAAGCCGGAGCGCCCAGCGGCGCATCCGAGCCATAGAAACACGCCCTGAAGGGTTCAGGCTTGAGACCTATCTTGGATGTCTGCGGGTTCTCCGCCACCTTGTCCCCCCAGATCGTCTCGACAAACCCCATCGGCGGTAGATTCCACTTGATCATCGGCGCGAACTTCTCCGGCGTATAGGCTGGCGCCGGAGGCGGGAAGAGTGTCCGCAAATACTTCCCGTCCCGCGAGAAAGCCCGCACGCGGTTGCCGCACACGACGTAGAGAGACCCGTCCTTGTCCACTTTCAAAGCCACGCCGTTGCCGTACCCCAGTTCCGCAGCGTTGATGTTGGTGTAGGGATTGAAAAACGCCTTGTCGAACGAGGCCTTAAGACCCAGTCCAACCTTCGCCTTGCATCCCGCCGGAGCAGGCTTCCCGAAATCGTCCTTGCCGTCCCATTCAAGCGTCTGCGACAAACTTCCCTGCCTGAACGGCCACGGGGCATTCGCACCCAGCACGCCCGACGCCAAGTGCCGCACGATCTTCCCGTCAGGACCGACAATGGCCACAGTCGCGTCGCATTTGCCCTTCGACGTGAAGGTTATGACCCACTTGTCCCCCTGCTTCTCCACCTTCGGCTTCTGCGTGAACTCGAACACCTCCTCCCGCATCTCGCGGCCCGTTACAGGGTTCGAGGGCGGAGGCTCGCCGGCGTTGGAACCCGCCGGGGCGGTCTCTTCGGCCTCCTTGCTCTCCCCGGCCGGCGGTTTTTCCGCGCCCCCGC
>JAOACM010000714.1 GCA_026417845.1 Planctomycetota bacterium
CCATGCTGGCCCTCGCCGCCTTCGCAAGCGGTTCGTATGGACGGTTGCACACATCGAGGAATCCGATGTTGGAGCAGGCGCCGTCAACGCTGCCGAGCGCGGGCTGGTCATAAAGGTCCGACCAGTGCGCGCCGACGCACCACGGCCTCGCCGCGGCGTCCTCGATGTATGTCCGGAACGCCCTGCCCCGCGCCTCCTGATCGCGCACGCGCATCATTCCTCCGCCAGGAAGCCCGGCGTCGAGCGCCCCGAAGTGCCACTCGCCTATCAGGACCGGCTTGTTCAGCGCTGCCGCAACCTTCTCGCCGGCCTCGGGATACGGCCGGTCGCGGTAGCAGTTGATGGTTACGACGTCGAAGCTCCGCATCGCCTCGACGGCCCAGGGCGGCGGCACGGTGAAATAGCGGACGCCCAGATTCAGGTGCCTCGGATCGGCCTTCCTGCACATTTCACTCAGCGAGTCGAACAGCTTCGTGAGCATCACCGTGCTGAAGGCCGTCAGGTCGCGGCGGGCGGTCTCGTTGAGCGGGGCGGTCCATTTCCCCTCCATGATTCCGGCAAACGTGGTCTTCACGCCCCACTTCTCGGACAGCCTCTCATCGGTGCGGTATCTCTGCCGCAGCAGCATGGCGAGCATCTGCCGGCAGGCGCCGCCGGTCGTGTTCAGCAGCATCCCCACGCCAGGCGGATCGCTTGAAAGGCTCCACTCGGGTTCGCTCATGAGAAAATATCCGATCATCGCCGGGTCTTCAGCGGTTTCGCGGAGCGGCTCGGCGCAGGCCTTCAGTTCCTCCCGGAACCATGGATCGTATACGTCCGGGAAATCGCGATATACCTTCGGCGTATTCGGGAATTCAGGGCGGATGGATCTCACATAGGGAAATTTCGCCCTGCTCGCCATCCGCCAGTCGGACTGCCAGCCCATCGTGTTGAAGCCGAATTCCGCGAGGTGGCCAAGGGTTATTTCGATCCATTTTTCGTACCACAGGTCCGGCCCGAAGGCCCTGATGAAATTGGCAGCCAGGAAGTTGATCGTTCGCGGCCGTCCGGGCCGCTCCGAGTAGACGGTGGAGAAAGGCCCCTTCGGATCTGGCAGCCAGGACGCCGCCTTTTCGACCCCGCCGATCGCCGTCGAAACCCCCGCCCTGACGCCGTTCACCCCCGCCGACCAGAACACGTAGCCTTCGGGGTCAACCAGCCACCATCTCCTTCCGTCGTGCTTCAGGCTGAAGAAACCGTTCCCGTCGAAACGCCTGATCGGGCTGCCCCCCCATCGGGAGAGGCCTGCCGGGCGGGCCCTGGCGGCCGCGGCTCCGGCCTGAGCGAACAGGCGCGATACCGCCTCTTCCACGCTGCGGGTCCTGCCAGGCCAGTCGCCCGGCGTGCTCTGGCCGAGCTCATCAATCAGCGGACCTTTTGTGAGCAGCGGCGACTCAAGCCGCGGCGGCTCCGCCTTCGACAGGAAGATATCCGTGATGCACCACCGGGCGGGGGGATCGCCCATGCGGAACACCGACAGCGTGGCGCGGTCCACCTTCGCCAGGTCCACCCTGGCCCCGCCGCATGTCGGCAGCAGCCATGCTCCTTCCCTCTCATATCTCTGTCTCTTATACACATCT
>JAOACM010000072.1 GCA_026417845.1 Planctomycetota bacterium
GCCCCATATATCTCTTCTCGTGCTGCTTCTCGGCGACGGCTATGGCGCGGAAGACCTCCGCTATCTCTCTGAAGCCCTCTTCTTCCGCCACCTTCGCGAATGACGGATACATCTCAGTCCATTCGTACCGCTCGCCGCCGGCGGCAGATTTCAGATTCTCAGCCGTCGTCCCTGTTACTCCGGCCGGGAAGGATGCCGTTATTTCCACCTCGCCCCCCTTCAGGAACTGAAACAGCCTCTTGGCATGCTCCTTCTCCTGATTCGCCGTCTCTTCGAATATTGCGGCTATCTGCGCGAAACCATCCTTCTTCGCCGCGCTCGCAAAATACGTATAGCGGTTCCTTGCCTGCGACTCACCCGCAAACGCAGTCAACAGGTTCTTCTCGGTGCGCGATCCCTTCAGATCCATCGTGCATTTCCCTCCTTCCTTCGATTGGGCGATGGCCTCGCGACTATCAGCCACCTTCTCCCCGTTCCCGTCCAGCCTTCCAACGCCCTTCCCGGCTTTCCCCTTTATTCCAGCTTTCCCCTTCTACCCTTGCTCAGGCCTTTCGCCTGATACCCTCGCCCAGTTTCGTGCTCCCCCGCGTCCTTCCCGGCCTCTCGTTGAAAAGCCCTGGCGGCAGCCGTCCGGCACAGCTTGGCTCAAATCGCTTCCGCTTCGAACCCTGCTCTCCGGACGGCACTCACTAAGGCCGGCGTTTCGATCCTGTCGCCCCAGACCTCAGCCACGCCCGTTCCGATGTCCACCCTGACCCCTCCGACGCCCGGGCAGGCCGCCAGTGCGACTCGGACGGCCTCTGCGCAATGCCGGCAGGTCATTCCGGCTATTTTCAGCTCCAGCGATGATATCCGGCTGTTGCCGCGATCCTCCGGCGCACCGGACGATATGTCTGGCGGAAACTGCCCTGCGGTCTTCGCGTCCATTTCCCGGCATGGCCCCGACGATACCGCGATCGCCCCGCCGCCAGCTGCCGCGCGTGCCCCAGACCTCCGCGCTATCGCTCCAGCCAGCATGCCGGCAAGCAACAGCGCCAGCAGGACCGCCGCGGACACGTGATTTGCCCACAATGGAAGGACTTCCGCCGGGCAGCACATATCGGCTCCGGCCATGCCGACACCGGCCGACAGAAAGTCCAGCAGAATGCCGGCGGCGAGGGCGACGGCTGAGAGGACCGCAAGATATATCGCGGCTCCGCGACGGCCGAGGAGCCTGACCGCCGCCGCGATGGTGGCCGCGTTCGTCGCCGGCCCGGCGATCAGGAACACCAGCGCGGCGCCGGGCGTGACCCCCTTGGCGACAAGCGCCGCCGCGACCGGTATCGCACCGGTGGCGCAGACGTACATCGGGATCGCCAGCAGCATCGCCGCCAGCATCCCGGCGATTCCCCCGACAGAAGAGAAGGTCGCGAAAATCTCGCCGGGTACCAGCGCAGCTATGATCCCCGCTGCCCCCAGCCCGATCAGCAGGGGCCGGGCCATATCCCCGGGGAGCGTCACGAAGCCGTATTTCAGAGCGCGGATAACGCGCCCGCCTCCGCCCACGACGTCCGAAGAACAGCATACTGACGGCGTCGCGCAAGCCGGCCGGTCCGACCCCCCGGCATTCTGTCCGTCGCTCGCGGCTCCGCCGCCACCCCCATCGCTCCGGTTTCTGCACGTCAGGGCAACTGCAGCTCCGCAGAGCAGACCGCTCACGAGAGCGACCAGGGGCCTGACGACCGCAAAAACCGGGCCCATCATGCCGTAAGTCGCCAGTATGCTGTCGGCGCCGGTCTGGGGGGTCGAGGCCAGAAAGGCGGCGGTCGCACCCCTCCCGGCCCCCTGCCTGCGCAGACCAGCGGCCACCGGAATCACGCCGCACGAACACAGAGGCAGCGGGATTCCAAAAAGCGTCGCCTTTATCACAGGCCAAGGGCCGCTTCCGCCCAGGTGCCGCTCGACCCACGCCGGCGGTATCAACACCGAAAGGACCCCGGCCGCAAGAAAGCCCAGGAGCAGATAAGGAGCCATCTGCCCGAGCATAAGCCAGGCGGAGGCCGATATGTTCAGGAAGGCTTCGATCATTGCGCGCCTCCCGCCGCCACGGCATTATTATTGGAACCTCGCCGGAAACCCCTGGAGTGGAGCTTGGGGGCCGAGGCCGCCTCCCTGCCTGCCCGGAGGTTTCCCGGAGAGGCTCCCATTGGAAAAAACGAGCGGGGGGAGCCGAGGGCGTCGGCCCGGCGTTGGACGGTGAGGGGTCTTTCCCGGAAAAGGCCTCGCCCCGGCATCCCCCCCGCTCCCCGCTCATACAGTCCCTTCGATTCCTCCCAGATCACGTCCCGGCGTATTCCGATCCGCGTCAGGACGAAGTCGTACCGGACCGGATCTTCCGGCCGGATCCGGCGGAACGCGCCCGTGATCTCGACCGCCGCCCGCCCGTCCGCGACGGCCCGTTTCGTCAGCCCGATCTCCGTCGCGATCCGGTGCATGTGCGTATCCACAGGCACGATCAGCATCTCCGGCCCGACCGTTTCCCATCCGCCGGGATCAACATCGTCCCGCCTGACCATCCACCTCAGGAACAGGTGGAGCCGTTTGCATGCGCTCCCCGATTCCGGCGACGGCAGCAGCCCGTCGTGCCATCGCCCCCCGAAATCCTCCAGATGCCGCACAAAGGCCGAAGCGGCGCCGAGGACGTCCACGTCGCCAGGCCGCAGACCATCCGCGAAACACCGCTCGAGCGAACCGTACTTCCGGACCGCGCGCCCCGCCGCATACAGCAGCGAGGCGATGTCGTCCCCGGACGTGAAGCGGTGCCTGACGCCCCGGAGCGCGGAGCGGAGCCGCCGGAAATCCGACCGCGCGACAAATTCAGCCGGAGCGCCGCCCAGCCTGTCGAGCACGATCGAGACGCTCCTCAATATCTGGGCCACACGCCCGTAGGCCAGCGACGATGCGATCAGGCCGGCGATCTCTCGGTCGGCCATATCCGGATATCCGTACAGGAACTGCAGAGGATCGGGCGCAACGTACTCGCGCCGGTTGCAGCGCTCGTACAACCGTTCCAGCGCGGCAGCCAGATCGTACTCCACCCCATCGCAGCGGATCCCTGCAGCCGCGCGCGCACCGGCGCATCTTCCGTCAGGCACGGCCACTACCATCGCGCAACCCTCTCCGCGGCGCAAACGCGCCGCCCGGTCCCTCTGGACGCCAAACCGCCGCTTCAGGCTCCGTCAGCTCCGCAGCGGCCACGCCTTTTTCTCCCGCATTTCCTGCACCAACCGTCAAATTCCAGCCTGCATCCTGCTATCCTGTAGCCGCTGGCCTTCGCCGCCCCGGCAACCAGCTCCCTTGGAATGTCCATCGGAACATCGCTTATCCTGCCACAGCCTAGACACCGGACGTGGGAGTGAGGCGCCACGTTGCCGTCGAAGCGGCATTCGGCCCCGGCGTGCTCCAGTTTCAACGCCAGTCCTTCCTCCGACATGATCTCCAGGTTGCGGTACACGGTCCCGAGGCTTATCCGGGGCAGCCGGCGTCGCACCATCTCGTACAGCTCCGTGGCGGACGGATGTGCATCCGTGCCCCGCAGCTCCTCCAGTATCGCCCGCCTCTGCGCCGTCATCCGCTCGATCCTCCTCCCCGCCGATCCGCCACCTGCCATACCTGGAAACCTCCTATTAGTAACCATTATCATTATTAACAGATTCCCCGCGGCCAGTCAAGAAAAAAATTCCGCGCCCCGCGTTTTTGGGTGCATGACCGCAACTGCGGATCCAGGAGAGTGTGGGCTGGAGACCGGATTTGCCATAGCCTGCCCTGTTCGGAGGACGCGGACCGGATGTACGCGCCTCAAGCGCGGCCGCCCGCAGGCAGTTCCAGCGCTTTTACATATGCGGCCATTCGCCCCGCGTTTTTGAATTTTTCAGAATGCGCGGCCGGGGCGCGCGGGCTTTCACTTCACGCGGAAACGTCGTAGTCATGAGATCTGGATCACTGGCGTCGGGCTTCCCCCTAGGCGCCCGGAAGCAGCCACGCTATCGGGCGGCGGATCGTGGGGACGTAATTGTTTGCCGCCCCGTATGTGCAGGGCACAGGGGTGCTGAGTATATGCGGTAGCGCTATTGCTGTCCTGCTCGATCGCACCACTACGATATAGCAGCCCCAGCCTGATCCCGGCAAACAGTTGCGCGGGAACGGACAGACTTTCCACCGCGCGTACGCGACGCGGCCTGCCCGGGATTACGGGAACCGCGCGCCGGACTTTCCGGTTGCCCGGAGCAGCGGTCTCACTTCGCCGGCCTGAACTTCCACCAGGCCCACTGGAGGATGTGGCCGGCGCGCAGCATCATCGCGGAGGTCCGGCTCCAAGTGCTGTTATCCGGCAGCCACACCGGAGGGCACTTCGACTCGGGGAAACTCTGCGCGAACAGGTCGGCCGCCGTCGCCAGATAGTCGGCGTTGCCCGTCCTGGCCCCGACGTAGGCGAACAGGTCGGACAGGAAAAGCGGCGCCTCGAAGAAGCTGTCCGGGAAGGGCCTGGCGCAGCCGTCCGACAGGAGCTTGAACACCTTCTCGTCCCCCGTATGCCTGTGCAGCTCGCACAGGGAGGCGATGGCGTAGCAGTAATTCATATCCTCCTTTTGATAGTCCTGCCCCCGTATCTGGTCGTGCGGGTTGTGCAGATGCGGGCCGTGAGCCTTCCAGATCGCGGAGACGTTCGTATCGAAAAGTTTGAGGGCCTCATCGAGCCACTTCCTGTCGGCGGTCAGGTCGTAGAGCGCGCACCACGACGCGATGCTCCAGGCGTTGGCCGCGACGTTGCCCTGGGGGCCGCCATAAGGCTTCGTTCTGGCGATGTGCTCCCAGCCCGCCCTGAGCCCATCGCCATTCCGCAGGCAGCATTCCAGCGCCTTCGGCTCGCCGGAGAGCATGTAGTAAAGCGCCACGCCGGCGAGCCAGTTCGTAGAGACCCCCGGGTAACGGTAGAGGCGATAGCAGTGGAAGGAGGGGAAGTTATAATCGCCGCGCTGGAGGCCGCGGGTCTCGGGCGGATCCCTGTCCGACCAGTTCTGGTCAACGTCTATGCGATGGCGCGCCATTGCCATCCCGATCCTCAGAAAAGCCGGATCGCCGAACCGCATGGCGTTGATCAGCATTATCCACGGCCAGTCGTAGTGCAGGCAGACCGGCCCCCTGCCCGGCACGGGCAGGTCGCCATAATCCATCCAGCCGAACCAGTACGTGGAATCCGAAACGTAGCTGACTATGGATTCCGAAGACACCTCCGCGGCCTTTGGTATTCCGTTCGGAGCCTCAGGGTCCGCGACGCTCCGGGCCATCCGGCACCAGGCCGACAGCTTCGCGTTGCAATCCCTGTCGGCGGTGCGCACCTCCGGCGGAGCGAACAGACCGGGCGCCGCCTCGGTCGAGGCGTAGTATTCCGCTGAGGCCAGCGCCGCCGGCGGGGCGGACAACTCCGCCCATGTTTCCTTCGCATCCCTGCCAGAGAAATCTAGGATGAATTCGTGCCCCTTGTGCACACCCCCGGGCAGGAAATACAAGCCATCCCTCGGAAGGTTCTGGAGCGTCCTGTCGAACAATCCGCTGCTCTTCAGGTCCGGCCGCGCCCTCGGCCACTGCCCCTCCCTCGGCCACAGCCACAGCCGGAGCATCCCAGCGTCCAGTTCGATCGCCTTCTCGCAGTTCTGCCAGAAATCCCGAACGGCCACCGTAAGCGTCCCACCTTCTCCCTTCAGCCCGACCACGCCCTCCGTTCGTTCGCCCTTCTTCAGTTCCTTTCCCCCCGCGGACACGACGTATTCGAAGTCCCTCCAGGTATAGAACGGTCCCTTCTTGTGCTGGACCTTCTCCTGGCCCCGCGCCATATGGCAGAACTGGTAGACCCTGAACGGTCCGGCGCTTTCTGCGCCTTCGCACGCGACCGTTACCTTCCCGCCGATATCCGGTGCGATCTCGACGGCCATCCCGTCGAACGCTAACCATTCGATGTTCGGCGATGTGCCGCTTTCGTCTTTGGCCGCGTAGTAGCCCATGGCGCCGTGGTTCTCCAGCCAGAGGTGTACCTTGATGAACTTCGCGCCTGCGAAGGCGCTTACCCTGGCGGTGTACCTCAGAAGATCGTTGTGGATGCCGGGGAATTTCCCACGCGCCAGGACGGTCGCCCGCATCGGTCCGGCCAGTTCCACCCTGACTTCCTCCGGCGGCCCGGCGACGACCTCCCCGCCATCCTCCTTCCAGAGCACAAGGCCCCTGCCCGACGGGGCAAGTCTTTCCCTGCCGTCAACCTTCAGCGAGGCGAACAGCCCCGGCTTCCCGCCTCCCATGGCGAACTCCAGCGGCCCGCTGGATACCTTCACCCCGCTCCCGCCGACGGCCTCGACCCTGACCGGCGACCGCGGCGGCGGATTGTCGCCGGAATCGGAAACAGACAGCTCCACCCTGCCGCCGGCGGGCAGGTCGAGCTGGACATCCATCAGCGCCCAGCGCGCCGATCCGTCGTCCCAGGGGACCGTTTTTACGAACTGCGCGGGTACCGGTTTTCCGCCAAGCCTGACGGTCACTCTGGAGGCGTCCTTGACCACGCCCTTCGGGAAGGGGACGCCCGTCGTGACGGTCGCGGGCGAACGCGCGACCTTTTCGGTCTCCACGACGGAGAGCCGCGTCTCGAAAGCCCCGACTCCTCCCGCCGGCGCCAGGAACGCCGCTGCGGCCAGCACCGCGAACGCCGCCGGCGCCGCCGCGGCAACCGCCGAATCCGCGAAAAAGTTACGATACCGCAGCAGAACACGCATCGGATGTTCCCCGAATCAAGCCGCCTCCGCAGCGCCCCGGTGCCTGCGGTGGTCTATTTCTTCTTCTCTTCAGGCTTCAGGTTGGGATTGGGAGCCTTGCCGCCGTATTTACGCGCCACCTCGGCGGCCAGCCCGAACAGCAGATCGCTCCTCTCGCGCCAGCCCGAGCTTATGTACCATGACTCTCCCTCGCCGTCCGAATGCAGGCACATGCGGATGCGCTCGTCAAGAGCAGCCCGGCACCTAGCCATCAATTCCTCGCCCAGGATGTTCTTCGCCTCGTCGTCCAGCAGAGCCCTCTCGATGTATATGCGCGCCTCCACCTCCTGCAGGCTCTCTCTGAACGCCTCCGACCTCACCGTCGGCACCGCCCCCTTTCTGCCGCGTCCGAGCACGTACGGGATGCAGAAGTTCAGGTTCAGCTGGCCCCACGCGGCCTCCGGGTAGCGTCCGGCCAGACTGCCGCGTATCCGCCCGCGCTCGTCCTTCAGCACCGGCCAGAAGTCGGCGCCGATCCTGCCCAGCCCGCGCGGCCCGAAGCCCTTGGACACGAACGCGGTGTACCCCCGCTTGGCCCCCATCCACTTCTCGAGCTTGACCCTGTGTTCCACCAGAGTAGACTGGAGCTTCATCTCCCGCGGATAGTACGACAGCCACATCGGGTTCGACCACCCGAACGAATAGCCCTCCTTCGGATCCACAGGCATGACGCCGATCCCCCACAGGGCGATGCCCATGCCGATCTCGTATCCGTGCCACCTGTCGCAGTAGTAATGCGAATGGACGGCCCACTTCGCGCCGGGCACGGCGTTCGATATGTCATCCATTGCCTGTTTCGTCGGCCGCGCGTCGCCGATGAGTCCGAACAGCATGGAATCCTCGATCCCGCGCTTCCTCAAGACCTCGCGCATCCCGTCGCTAAGTTTCTTCCAGAACGCCTTGCTCTCCGGAGTGCCCCATGCCGGCCCCACCCTCGGCGCCGCCTTCCCCGTCCTGGGGTCCCAGAGAGTATAAAGTATCGGCTTGTCGTAGGTCCGCCCCGCCGTCCCGGCGCCTCCTGCATGCCCCTGGCTCTCGGGCGGCTCCCAGCAGTACAGGATCACTCCGGGAACCGGCCCAAGGCGGCCGATCGCCGTATCCAGGTACTTCTCGACGACGGCGAAGTCCGGATGCAGTTCCTCGTCCTCACCGCGTATCCACCGCACCATGGCGTGCTCGTTTCCCAGATGCGTCCTTCGTACGCAGGTGATGAAGAGCGTCTTGGCGGCGAGGGGCGCGAGCATCGAAAAGGTTCTGTCCAGCAGCCTGAAGTGCTCCTCGGACCATAACGGCACCTCATACGCCATCGCCACCGACTCGGGCGACTGGATCAGGTCCATGCAGGAGGTGAACTTCGAGACCGGAGGCAGCGTCCAGTTGATCACGCGCAGCTTCAGCTCGACCGCAGCGGGCTTCACGCCTTCAGCCTCGATTGTTACGGTCCCTGAATATTCGCCGGCCGCCGCCTCGGGCGGGATGGAAACCGAGATCCATACCGGCTGGAGCGACCCGCCGTGCTCTTTGTAGATGGGCACCTCCCCAGGCGGATCGTCTTCCAGCGAATCGAAGAAACGGGCCTGTCCCTGCCCGGCCGCGCCGTCGGGGACGCCGTAGCGCACGGTAACAGCCGGGGCCGGGATCGTCCCGGGACCTTTCAGGTCGGAAACGCGAACCTTCAGGCCTTTTACCGGTTTTTCGTCCCCGACGATCACCTGCCCCGCGAACGTGCCGTTCCGTACGCCGGTTATCCGTACCGGACTGAGCGGTGCGAAGGAATCGGGATAGTCGGGCAGGAAGACCGACTGGATTATGCTCTGGTTCCACACCTTGAACCCGCGACCGGGAAGGGCCCCGGTGTTCGGAACGACACCACCCCCGGACGCCACCAGCTTCGCCTCCAGCAGCCCGACCTTGGCCCAGTGGCAATCCTGGTGGAAATCACCGCAACCCTTCGGGCGGCTGGCGTACACCCTGGCCAGCGTCGGAGCGCGGCAGATGGCTATCGCCAGGACATTCACGCCCCTCCGGAGTTTTTCCCGGGGCAGTTTCATCCCCTCCAGCCGGCGGACGCGTCTCTCCAGCCGCACCTTCTCTTCGTCGCTCTTGGGATAACGGAACAGCGCGAACCCCTCCGTCCCGAAGTACGCATCATCGGGGTACGGTTCGCCCGGCGTGTACGCCCCGACATCCCCCTTCGGCATGAACGCCCGCCCGACCTCCGAACCGTTCAGGTAGACGACCGCTCCACCGCGGCTAGCGAGCGACAGTGTCGGGGTGCCGGCTTTCTCAGGATCCGGCACCTCGAACAGTCCCCGCATCAGCACGGCCTTCCAGCTTTCGTTCGTGGACCTGTCCAAGACCGGACCGCGGAGCCGCGCCCAGGCGCTGTCGTCGAACCCAGGCTTCATCCACTCCGCCGGCGTATCCGCCGGCAGACGGACAGCTGGCACATCCTCGATCTTATACTTGTCCTCCGGCAACTGCCCCTTGTCGGGATTCTTCTGGAACCAGGGATAGGCGTCCCTTCCAGGACGCACTACGGCATGCCGCACCTCGCCAGAAGGCAATACTATCTCGGGCGTCTCCCATATGGTCCGGAAACGCCAGAAGCTCTTCGTGTCGAGTATCGTCTCGCCGCCGGGATGTCCTCCCGCGGGCTGACCTTCCCCCCCGGGCGCGCGAACAGCCGCGGCCGTTACGAGCGCCGCCGCGGGCAAAAGCATCCGACTCCATCTCAAGGCTCTATCTCCCTTTCCCAGACCGCCAACATATATCCTCGACCGAATGGGCGGGCTGACCGGGCGCCCGCCGGCGTTCCACGCCTTAACTTAACATACACCGGAGCACTTTTCCCGACAGGCGACTTTCCGGGTCTCGCTCCGCGCGGCGGACAATTCCCGCGCGCCTTCCCTGCGGACCGGCGCAGCTCAGCTCTCAAGCGCCTCGCGCACGGCGGAGGCCAGGCTGCAGGCGGAAAAGGGCTTCTGTAGCAGGCGCACGCCCTTTTCGATCTGCCCGTCGCGGAAGATAACGCCGGCGGAATAGCCGGACATGTACAGCACTCTGATGTCCGGCCTGTACCGGACGATTTTCTCCTTGAGCTCCCGCCCATCCATGCCGGGCATTATAATGTCGGTGAGCAGGAGGTGGATCGGCCCCGCGTGGCTGGCGGAGACCGCGAGGGCCTCTTCGGACGTCCCGGCCGCAAGCACGGTGTATCCCAGCCCGGCGAGAATGCTTTCGCCCAGCTTCAATATCGCCTCCTCGTCCTCCACGAGCAGTATGGTTTCTCTGCCGCCGCGGGGAGCCGGGGCGGTTCCTTCCGCAGATTCCCCGGCTTCCGCACCGCCACCAGCTTCCGCCTTGAATCCCGGGAGATATACCTTGACGACCGTCCCCTTTCCGGGCTCGCTGTATACGCTGGCGATTCCTCCGTTCTGCTTCACTGCCCCGTATACCGTCGCCAATCCCAGCCCCGCCCCCTTGCCGGGCGCCTTGGTGGAATAAAACGGCTCGAAGAGGTGCTCCATCGCTTCCCTGCTCATGCCGCAGCCGTCGTCGCTTACCGAGAGCAGGACATATTCGCCCGGCGCGGCGTCCGGGTGTCCGGCGCACCAGGCCCCGTCCAGCACGGCGTTAGCTGTCGCCACGGTTATGGCGCCCCTGCCGGTTATGGCATCCCTGGCGTTGAGGAGCAGATTCGCGAGTATCTGGTCCACGTGCGCCGGGTCAATCCTGACCTTCCATATGTCGGGCCCAGGCGTCCAGACGAGCCTGATGTTCTCTCCAATGAGCCTTCTGAACATCCGGAGCCCGTCGCCGATCGCCTCGTTCATATCCAGCACCTTCGGGTTCGCGGGCTGCCTGCGGGCGAAGGCGAGCAACTGTCGCGTCAGATCCGCCGATCTCTCGCAGGCCTTCAATATCTCTGTTATCCTCGCCCGACAGGGATGGTCCGCCCCCAGCTCAGCCGCCGCCATCTCGGCGTTGCCCATCATGATCGTAAGCATGTTGTTAAAGTCGTGCGCCCCCCCGCCGGCAAGCCTCCCGATCGCCTCCAGCTTTGCCGCCTGGCGCAGCCGCGCGTCCAGCTTCTCCCGATCCGCCTCCGCCCTCTTCCGCTCCGATATGTCCCGCACTATCGCCTGCAGCATCATCTCGCCGCCGATCTCGATCCGGTTCAGGCTGACCTCCGCCGGGAACGGCGTCCCGTCCAGCCGGCAGTGCTCCCACTCGAAGAACTGCGGATGCCCCTCCAGAGCCAGCCGTATCTTCTCCAGCGCCTTCTCCTCCGACGGCCGCCCATCCGGCTGCGTCGGCGGCGAAAAGCGGTACGGAGGCGCGCCTGTTATATGCTCCCGCGAACAGCCGAACATCTCCAGCGTCTTCGCGTTGCAGTCCACGAACCGGTCCGCTTTCATCAGCATTATCGCGTCGTTGGCCGTCTCGAACAGGAGGCGGTACTTCGCCTCGCTTTCTCTCAACGCCCGCTGGTCCCGTTCCATGCGTTCGCCGGCGGCCATCAGGCGCTGCACGCTCAATGCGAGGGCCTTCGTGCGGGCGGAGACCTGGCGTCTCAGAACGAGACACCACAGCAGAGCGGAAACAAGTATCGCCGCGCAGACGGCCGCGGCCGTCTGCAGCCATGACGGCAACGCCGGCACGCGCCCTTCGGACGTCCATTTTCTGAGCGACCGGTAGTAGATCGAGTCAGGATCTTTTCGCAATTCCGCCAGATGCCTGTCTATGGCAGCAAGGAGCGCCTCCCTGCCTTCCTTCGGCGCGGCGAAGAACAGCAACGTGGGATGCAGGATCGTAGCGGTCTCCTCCAGCCCCGCCTCCCGGGCCCGCGCCGTCCCGAGAAAACGGTTCAGCGCCGCCGCGTCCGCGTCTCCACGCCTCGTCGCCTCCATCACCGCCCTGTAATCCGGAAGCGGCATGATCGTGGGACGTTCGTCCGGGCCGTAAAATGCTTTCTCGAGAACCTCGTGCTGGATCGAACCTTCCAGTACCGCCACCCGTTTCCCGCCAAGATCCCGGACCGTGCGGATCCCGCTCCCCCGCCGCGCGTATATCTGGAACCAGCCGGAAAGCACAGGCTCGCGGCCGAAGGCGTATTTCTCTCCGCGTTCCGGCGTGAAAGCCACGTCAGGCATCAGGTCTATTTCGCCGGCCGCCAGCCTGTCGAGGCATTCCTTCCATGTGCCTGAGATATACTCCAGCTTCCAGCCCTCGCGCGCCGCGATTTCTTCCAGGATGTCAATGAATATCCCCTCCGGCGCGCCCGATCCGGAGCGGCCGATCTTCGGAAGGTTTTCGTAGACGCCCACGTGCACGACCTGGCCGGCATCGGCGACCGACGAGCCCGCCAGGACTGCCAGGAGCGTCAGACAGGCCCGACGGAGCGGGAGGAACCGCCCCGCCCGCCGGGCAGCCGATCGGATCGGCCTGCGCCGACTCTCCGGCTCCGGCGTCATCGCCGCCTGAACCGCGTCGCTGGCCTCCGGCGGATGCCGCAGCCCCAACAGTACGGCTACGATCCCCGCAGGTTCCGGGTAGACGGCACGCGATCTCATAAAACCAAAGCGCTCAAAAACAGGCGGGGAGAGCATTCCGGACACACATACTGCCCCCCGCGACGCAATAAGCATATCGAAAAACCTCGAGCGCAAAGCTTTGGGCCCGAGGGCAGCTCCCTTCCAGTTCGGAGGTTTCTGGACAAGTTCTCAACCAATATCCGGCTTCCGGCGGACTGTGTCAAGAGTGGCGATTTCCCGAAACTCGTCCCAAAGTGCATTGCCGTAAACGCAGAGCCTTGGATCTGCCCGGGGGGACGCGCCCGTGGTATCGGCCGGTTCGCGCCCCTCGAACCGAGCGGACGAAGGCGGATCAGGCATCTAGGCTCCGATACATTCCGAGCTGGACAGTTACAGC
>JAOACM010000715.1 GCA_026417845.1 Planctomycetota bacterium
CAGCCGCACAGAGAGAACGCACAGGACTGGATCTGCGTTCCCCGCGATTTTTACCCCAGGCATCTTACAGAGAGAGCCGGAGCCGGACTGATGCGCACCCTCCCCGCGACTGCCCGCCGCCTCCTCTCTGGCAACCGCCCCTGCTAACCAACAGCGCAACCGGCTCCTCCGATGCCGGGAGAAGGATTCCGGGATCGCCGGAAGGCGATAGCGACATGGCGGCGACGAGGGAGCGGCATCAGCGGCCCGCTGGGGCGGATGGGCCGTGCGGAAGATGCGGATGGGAAACCGCCGCGTCCAGATCCTTGACGCCGTGCCCGGTGATAACGGCCACGAAAGTTTCGCCGGGCCGCAGGCGCCCGGATTCCCTGAGCTTTCTCGCCGCCGCGACGGCTATCGCGGATGCCGGTTCCGCGCACACGGCTTCGGTCCGCGCCAGGAGAGCGACGTATTCCGGGATATCCCTTTCCGGTATCCGCAGGGCCACCCCGCCGGATTCCCTTACGGCGCGGAGCGTCCTGGTTCCGTCGCGGGGGTAACCGGCGAGCGGGTCGGCAATGCCGCCGGCCGCCGTCGCCGGCTCGCCCCACGGCTCCACCTCGTCGGCGCCCGCCTCCCACGCCTTGGCTATCGGCGCGCAACCCTCAGCCTGTACGGCCGCCATCCGCGGGAGCCGATCCGCGATGCCGGCTTCGACCAGCTCTCTGAACCCCTTAAGGCAGTACCAGAGGAGCGGCCCCGCCCCGACAGGTATCGCGACCCAATCGGGCACTTCGCCCAGATCGGCGAAGATCTCGTATGCGACCGTCTTGTCCCCCTCGCAGGCGTAAGGATTCAGGTAGGTCGAGGTGACGTTGAACAGCCCTTCGCGCCGGGCGTCTTCGAGCGCTCGCCTCCAGGCGTCGCTGAAATTCCCGGCCACGCGCTCGATCTTCGCGCCGTATATCTCGATCAGCCGCGTCTTCTCTGAAGGCGTCCCGGCTGGAACATAGATAGAGCACGGCAGACCGGCCTTCGCCGCGTACGCGGCGGCGGAAACTCCCGTATTGCCGGTCGAGGCCGCGACGATCCCGGCCAGTCCGGATCCGACGGCCTTCGTCGCCGCCACCGACATCGGACGGTCCTTGAACGACAGGGTCGGGTTTACGGTTTCGTTTTTGAGATAAACGCGGTCGTGCCCCAGCGTTTCGGCCAGGCGCCCGGCGCGCAGCAGCGGAGTGCCGCCTTCGCCCATCGTCACGGGATCGGCGCGGTCAGAAACCGGAAGCATCTCCCGGTAGCGCCACGCCCCGCGCCGGTCGCCGCACCGGTTCGCCCCGGCGACGGCGTCCTTCAACGCCGCGGCGTCCCACTTGCCGCGCGCCTCCAGCGTTCCGCCGCACCGCTCGCAAAAGTAAAGAAGCCCCGGAGGGTATTCCGCGCTGCAGAAGAAACACCTGAGCGCCGCAACGCGCATATCGTTTTCCGCTTTCCGCTCGGGTTTTCGGAAAAACAAAACAGGGGAAAAAACACCCGCCGAAGCGTGGAAAGCCCGGTCAGGGAACTGTATCTCCCCCCGCTTTCGCCCTCAGGCGAAGGGACGTGGGCAAAGCTTAAGAACCTGTCCGAAACCTGTCGGCGCGGAGCATAACGCTCAACGATCCCGGCCT
>JAOACM010000716.1 GCA_026417845.1 Planctomycetota bacterium
AGATGTGTATAAGAGACAGCCCATACCTCGATTATGTACCTGTGCGGTTCCGGCGGTCTTACCAGCCCCGAGAGACTCAGCGCCCCGGCGAACCTTGGGGGAGGCACCTGGGCGCGCGCCAGCGAGGGGGCCGTCGTAAAAACCGGCCGCCCGTATTTCACCGAGAGCGTCGCGATCCACGGGGCGCTCACCGCGGCGAATGCGGCCATGCCGACAACCCACGCGGACGCCATGGCCTTCATTCGTCCCATGCGACTGCGCACATCAGCGACGCTGCAGCGCCCTTCGTATCCCCTGGAGATCTCGGGGAGGACTCCGGCCATACCCTCCCGTGCGGTTCCCTCATGTGCGACCCCGCTCTCCGGGTCGCCCGCACCGGCATTCGCGGCGTTCCGGGCGGCTGCTCCGGGGCCGCGGCCGGACGCTCCGGTCCTCTCCTCGTCCGGATCGAACAGAATCCGTAGAATGAGCGTTGCGGCAAAATGCACCAGGAAGAAAGGCAGCATGTAAGCCTTCGCGAGATAGGCGACCCCTCCGCAGGCGCCAGCGGCCAGCTGGAGCCTCCGGCGCGAAAGCAGTCCAGGTCCGGCCACTATGCCGAAATAAAAAGTCGCGCACGCCGCCGCGATGATATCGGGCGTTATGACGTAAACGGCCCAGTGAACCGCCCATGGGACCGCCGCCGCCATGGCCGCGGCCGCCCAGAGCGGCGGCAGGCGCGTAAAACGACGCAGAAAAAAGTGGATTCCCACGATCAGTATCCCGCCCCACACCGCGAGCACGAGCCGGGCGGCGTGCAACCCATCCATCCCGAACACCAGAAACGGAGCGATACACCACGAAATAAGAGGGCTCCACGCCCCGCACACCGAATCGGATGCCCGCCCCTCGGCCAGATGACGGGCCAGACATACATACGCGACGCCGTCGGGGTTTATCTGATCCCTCATCTTCACCCCGGCGACCGATACCAGGATCGCGTACAGGACGAGAGGAAAAACGAGCGTCCACAGCACCGGGCGCCGGGAGACCGCGTTTCCGATCCGTCCAAGGATGTCAAAGGACATGCCTTCCCCCTCTCCGCCTCGCGCAGTCTCATGTCCGGTCCGCGATCGTTCCCGATCAGGCGAGGCAAACCCATGTGCCCCAATCTTCGATCTGCAAGCCGCGATTTTCTCGCAGGAGAAAGACTCCGCTTCAAGATGTTTTCCTGGAGGTGCGGGACGGTTGCGTCATCCCCCGCGGGAGGAAGACTTACGCGCGCCAAGCTGAGGTATATTACCCCAGGGATCTTCAGAGGAAACACCGCTCCCCCGATTTGCGTTTTCCGGAATTTCTACCCCAAGGCGGCTTTCAGATGCCGCTGGAGGAAAGCCTGCGCTTACATCTCCGCGCCCGCTTCGTCGCGTCCTCCCTGACAACCGCTCCTGCGGATTCCCAGCGCAACCGGCTTCCGTGCGCTACGCTGACGGGAACCGGCTCATGCTCAGTAGACTTCGGACCGGTTTTGGGATAGAAGCTATGAAACGAGCCGGCCTCGCGCAAGAATAAATCGGGCGGGCAACGGTTGCCAGCCGGGATTTCAAAGGGG